>DPMX01000237.1:0-1550 GCA_003540955.1 Gammaproteobacteria bacterium | reverse complement strand
GAAAACGGCGGGATCGATGCCGTCACCTCACATCTAAATCACAGACGAAAGAGTAGTTCACCATGACCTTTGTCACGTGAATTCCGCCCCAACCGAGCCGTTCTGAGGTGGAGACTTATTCCTCGTCTCCCGAGCTAGCAGCTAAATTCAATTTAAACCGCCGCAAAGCAATATTATATTCATCTCCCGCTAAGTACATTTCTTCAACCATCCCTTTATATTTCGCCAGTAACTCATGACCGTCGATTTCGGTAATAGTGTCGCCAAGATTATCTTCGAACTCCCGTAGGCATACTAAATAGCTGTCACCATCCTTTAAATATTGCTCAAGTATTGTCCGCGTCGCCATTAGCTTCGATTCTGTCGTGTTTCCGCCATCTGGAATAGAAGGTCGCTGCGGGGCCTTGCAATCCTTAGCCACTTCAGCCGATGATCCGGACCAAACAAAAATAGCTAATAGGTATATACACAATCGCTGCATTTTCTGTTCCTCCATGCTTGACAATATCATACCTGACAAACGTTGCTTTGCTATGGGAATTAATCAGGGGCCGCTCCGCAACAAGGAAATCATGTCGTGAACACTAGTCATGGAATTGCTGAAGTAAACGGGACGACCCTCTTTTTCGAACAAGCAGGTCACGGGCAACCGATCGTGTTTATCCACGGTTTTTCATTGGACTCCCGCATGTGGGAGAGCCAATTCGAAACATTCGCCCGAAACTACCGAGTAATCCGCTATGACCTGCGCGGTTTCGGGCGCTCGGCCCCAGTCACTCATGATCCCTTCGACCCTGTTCAAGACCTAAAAGAGTTACTCGATTATTTAAATGTGAAGAGTGCCACTCTAGCTGGACTATCGCTCGGCGGGTCAGTGGCCATAGATTTCGCGTTAGCGTTCCCCACATACACCACCAGGTTGGTGGCCGCCGATAGCGGCCTGACTGGATACCCGTGGCTCCGTGGCCGACCAGCGACCGAGCCAGCAAAAATTGCGGCTACCGAAGGAATCGATGCCGCAAAACGCCAGTGGCTTAATACAGATCTTTTCGTTCCAGCGTCTGAGCAACCGTCTGTCTTCGCACGTTTAACAGAATATGTTCAGGACTATAGCGGTTGGCATTGGTTGAATGACAATCCTGTAAAATTGTCTCATCCGCCAGCGATTGAGCGGCTCCATCATATCGATTGCCCGACCTTAGTGATCATCGGAGAACGCGATCTGCAGGATTTTCACGAAATATCTAACATCCTATGCAGCAAGATCCCTGGCGCAACCTGCTGCAAGATACCTGGGGCAGGACACATGGCAAACCTCGAAGATCCTCTTGCATTTAACGCTGCCCTATTCCGGTTTTTAGAATAGCTAGTCCGGACGAGTAGGAAAAATGATGCGAGATATTTTGGCACTAGAATCCAACGCACGGCACATTCTTTATCACGTAGAAATGTAGGATCATCTTTTTGAGTTCTTTACTAGTACCCTGGTGTTTTTATACAAGTTCTTTTAGGGGATCGCGAATTCACAGCGATGGATGGTGTAGACGTTA
>DPMX01000258.1 GCA_003540955.1 Gammaproteobacteria bacterium | reverse complement strand
ATCGGTACTGTCTTTAGCAAATTTTGTCTCAAGGCAAGGCTTGTAGATACATATATTCTCAATTTGATGAAGTGTGATTGCAAATTTTTTTAAGTGTATATTAATATAAATATCGTAATGGAGACGCTTGCCGATTTTATCGATATTGACGTCGATATACTTTCAATCGGCTTAAATCCGTCACCGAATTCAGTGCTCTATGGATTCCCGTTCGCTACGCCTCAGAATCGGTTTTGGCGCGCTTTAAATCAATCGAAACTCGTTAATAAACGATATCCACCGAGTGTTGAGTCTATTCAGGCCTTGTTACTCCAGGAACATATTGGTTTTACAGACGTTGTCAAACGGACAACTCGGAGCGGTTCCGATCTTCGTGTGGAAGATTACCGTCGATGGGCGCCTATTCTGAGGAGCACGATCGACTCTGTCTGTCCACGAATCATTTGGTTCCACGGAAAGGTAGCATACAGAAACTTTGCGCAATTCGGTTTGGGTCAAATGGTTGGCTCTATCGATTGGGGAGAGCAAAAATCTAGCTGTGCTGGCGCGGTAATATTCATCAGCCCAAATCCAAGTACAGCAAATGCTGCATATTCTCTTGCCGAGATTACCGCATGGTACGACAAGCTGGCTATCGTTAGACGTCGTTCAGCTAATCGACGAGCACTTTAGACAGATCTTCTGCGTCGGTTCTCAAACGCGCTTTTCTGGGAAGAGAATCGGCTAGTTGACTCGTAATATCGATCTTGCGAATCATATCCGCCACGACGAAGCTTGCCTCGTCGAGAATGACATCGAATTTTTCTTTTTCATCTTCATTCTTCACTTCATCTTCATCTTTCAATGGATCAAGTAACAGCGGATCGAGGCCATGAGCTCTTCGAATTTGGTTCTCGCGGTCTAGTTGATCGCGTTCACTTTTTTCATGTTCTGCCTTACGTTTTTCATAAACGAGCGATATCTCTTGTCGCTTCCGTGCTGTCTCAATTGCTGCCTCTTGGGCTAAGACAGCTTGAAAGGCAAGGTCGTTTTCTACACGTGACTTATGCAATTCACGAAGTACACTGACCTCACCGATGGCGCTTCCAACAGGCTTAAACCGAGCGGCAGCGATACGGTCCCAAGGTAGAGCATTGTCTAGCGCGCGTTCACCGTGTTCCTCGGAGCTTAAGCCACTGGGGAAAGTGATATCTGGAATGACACCGCGATGTTGAGTACTGCCCCCGGCAACCCTGAAAAACTGAGCGATTGTTGATTTTAATTGACCTAGCTTTCCGTCCATTGTGTCGTCGAATCGATTCAGATCTACTAGGTTTTGTACCGTTCCTTTTCCGAAAGTTGTTTCTCCGAGCACGATGCCGCGATGGTAGTCTTGAATAGCTCCGGCAAAGATCTCCGAAGCAGATGCACTGTTGCGATCGACTAGAACAGCGAGTGGCCCGCTGTAGGCCACCCCTCGGTTAGTATCCCGTTCCAACTGTACACGGCCCTGAGCGTTTCGCACTTGTACAACAGGGCCGACATCTATGAACAGACCTGTTAGATCTGTCGCTTCGCTAAGGGAGCCACCGCCATTTCCTCGCAAATCTATAATTAGTGCGTCCAATGAATCTTCTTCTAACCCGCTGATCAAACTCCGAACATCGCGTGTTGTGCTTCGGTAATTATGCTCACCGCGCGCACGTGCGTCGAAATCCAGGTAAAAGGTGGGTAAATTGATGACGCCGATATTGACCGCATCCTGGCCCTCACCAATAATTAACTTAGTGAGTTTAGCCGCTTGCTCTTCTAGTTTAATCGTATTACGTTCAATCCTGATAATTTTTCTTGCTCCGTCCAAGCCAGAACCTTTTGGTAGAATCTCGAGCTTGACGAACGTTCCTTTCTTGCCCCGAATTAAATCGACAACGTCATCCAGGCGCCAACCTAAAACATCGATGATTTCACCTTTTTCACCCTGGCCAATCCCAATGATCCGGTCATCGGCATGTAGTTTCCCACCTCTGTCTGCGGGTCCTCCGGGTACAATTTCGCGAACCAACGTATATTCATTTTCCGATTGAAGTACCGCACCGATACCTTCTAGCGAGAGGCTCATTCGTATTCTAAAGTTCTCAGACGTCCGTGGGGAAAAATAGGAACTGTGTGGGTCTATTGAGGTGGTGAAGGCGTTTATTGACATCTGAAAGATGTCTTCACTATTTACTTGTCCAGTACGGCGTCCGATGCCTTCGTAACGCTTTTTTAATGTGTTACTTATTTCGTTTTTCTTTTTGCCCGCAATTTGCAAAGACAGGATGTCGTTTTTTACCCGTTTCCGCCACAATTCGTCTAGCTCGGCAAGGTTCTTCGCCCACTCGGCGTTTTCTCGATCGAATCTTAACGTTTCCTCACGATTAAAATCGAATGGATGATTTAGCAGTTGTATTGCCCGTGAGACACGATCCTCGACTCTTTTGCGGTAGCGAACGTAAATACTAAAAATCGGTTGGAGATCTGATTGGCGCAAATAGTCATCGAATTCTAAGTGGTGTCTATTAAATTCTGCGACGTCAGATTCTAGTAGGTAACTTTTAGTTGGATCGAGTATTTCTAGGTATCGCTCGAGAAATTTCTAGCATAATTCGTCGTCTAATCGAGGGTTTTTGTAGTGATAGTTCGTTAGGAAATGAGTAATAAGGCGTGTTGCGCGCTTGTGTTCGGCCCGAGGAATCAGTTCCTCTATTGGTGTAATTACCGCTTTAGCAACGGCTTCTGTGACGAAGAAGGCCGTCGCTACGAGCGGTATGAGAAATAGTTTCATCTGTCGTTTTTAATTGCCTTGCTACAATGTTAGAACGTGTACTATGACATAAGACAATCGATCAGTGCTGAAAATGTAGCGTAGTTAGGCCTAAGGTACCGTGTAAATCGGGACTATGCATGTCCGTGTCGCTCCCGTTAACGAATGGTTTCGGGAAATTATGGCCTAATAATGATGGTTGCATTCATGTTTTAATTTCATCCTACGTAAGAAAGTAGGGCAGCCGAGTGCAGAATATTTTGTTTGTTAGAACTCAAGGTCGTCCGATATCAGCGAACAATTTTGTCCCAAAGTTGACTATCCAGTGTTAAAAGGGAGTTCGGAGGTCGAGTATGTGGATACGCCGGAGCGATTAAGAGAATTTCTCCGCGCAATTGAAGATCATTCTGTTATCGCAGTCGATACAGAATTTATTCGTGAGAAAACATATTATCCGCAATTGTGTCTAGTCCAGATCGCTGCAGGTAATTCGATTTGGTGTATTGACGCATTAGCGCTCGATGAGTTATCGGCGTTTTATCGAGAGATATGTAATCCATCCCGTCTGAAGGTTTTTCATGCTGGACGTCAAGATCTGGAAACATTTTACCATGAGGCGGCGCAAATACCGGCGCCAGTTTTCGATACACAAATCGCCGCAGCCCTCTTAGGGCGATCAGATCAGATCGGTTACGCGGCTTTAGTAGCAGATTTTTACCACATAGAGTTAGATAAGAGTTCGTCGAGAACAAATTGGGCAATGCGCCCACTTAGCGATCATCAACTTGATTATGCGGCTAACGACGTCCGTTATTTACTGGGGATTAAGAACAAATTAAATGAGGAGCTTTTGACAAGAGATCGCTCCGCCTGGTTAGAAGAAGAGTGCTGCCGTTTAGTCGAAATAGACCTTTATGAAAGCGATCTAGCGAATGTATGGCGCCGAATAAAGGGGATCACTAAACTAATGGAGCCCGAACAGCGAAATATTGCTGTGGCATTGGCCTCCTGGCGGGAGGTCAAAGCGCGAAAGCGAAATTTACCACGTGGCTGGGTGTTGAAAGATGATCGATTGGTCGCAATCTCACAAGCTGCGCCATCCTCAACCGCTCAGTTACATGCAGTTAGTGGTCTTGCGCCTAGTTTTCTGCGTCGATACGGAAGCGAATTGTTAAAAGCCATCCGAGTGGCCGGGAAGGGGATAAGTGTGTCCGATGAACCTTTCTCTAGGCGATTAACGGTAGCAGGGAAAGCATTACTAGGTGACTTGCTGAAGGCACTAAGTCGATGTGCAAAGGATAATTCTATCTCAGCAAATATGATTACAACCCGGAGAGAGCTTGAGTTAGCAATTTGCGGTCAACTCTCTATACGTTTGTACGAGGGATGGAGAGATAATTTATTCGGTAAGGCAGTTCGAAATCAGATCGCTTCGACAAACTCAAAGATGTTTGATTAATTAAAATTGTGTACTTATGAGTTGGTTTTCGATACGTAGGTATAGCTCGTAGCAAATGTAAGAAATACCTCTCTAGTAATGCTGCTGAAGGGCAGGCATCAATTTCGCAAGGTCATATCGTTTCTAAGGTGTCATCACATACAGCACTGCGGCTTCAGAAGATGCTAACTATTGTGAGATTCCCAAAAGTTCGATCTCAAATACCAGCGTTTCATTAGGACCTATATTGTTGCCAGCACCTTTCGCTCCATACGCTAGATTCGGCGGGATGAATATTTGCCAGTGGCTCCCGACACGCATCAATGGAATGGCTTCCTGCCAGCCTTTTATGACTTGGCCTACGTTTAAGGTGATAGCCTTGTTTCTTTTTCGAGAACTATCAAATTCACGCCCATCAATCAGCGATCCTACGTAATGAACGACCACGTCACTATTGGATTTAGGACGGTTCCCAGTGCCTGATCGAAGAATTTTGTATTGTAATCCACTCGGTAGTTCAACTACTCCGTCTTTTGTTTTGTTTTCGGACAGAAACGCCTTACCCGTTTTTAAAGCGATCTCTGCCTGTTTACGGATATCATTCGATGCTCTTGTGTCACCTGAACTGAGTGCTATCTGCATATCTTGTGCTGATAAACGCAGTTTGGACCCGTTTAGGGAATCGCGGATTGCGAGATCGAACGCGTCCGGGTCCAGATCGATACCTTGTCGAATTAAAGTTTGTGCAAGCTGAATACCGATGGCGTAGCTAAACTGTTCTTTTGGCGTTTCTAGAGAGATTCCTTTACTAAATGCCGGGAAAATTAGGCCGAATGTACACATTGACCATAGCAACTGTCGCATAGATTTAGTTCTCTCTTAACTTCGGAATACTTAACGGTTACATTTTCCCACAATCACGAGTGTTCTGTAACTAGTGCAGTACGTTTTCGTCGCTAAACACGTTGCACCCGAGTCTTGTCACAGAAGGAAAGGTTTGTGTCACGGGCAGGCATCCATTCAGAAATGGAAGGAAACGAATAAGTTGGCGTTAGCGAAATGGAAACTCTTCCGAGGCAGAAGGCTGTGATCATTTCCTTCAGGGTCTGATATTATTGGGTGAGATGCTTGCAAACTTAGCTTTGTTGCTTGGGAATAGTATGTTTAGCTTTTTTGGCAGACAGCATTAGTTAAAAAAATAATTATCAGTCCACTTGTGAAACCTGGAAGCAGTGCATACATGTCAAATAGTCCGCCTTCCAACACTCCCCACACGACTACTGTGATTGTTCCAACAAGCATGCCTAGAATCGCACTTTTTTTTGTGGTCTTCGGCGCATGAAGACTCATGATGACGCACGGCCCAAGAGCAGCCCCAAAACCTGCCCAAGCATAGGCGACAAGTTCGAATACCATCGCGTCTGGATCTAAAGCGAGACTCGCTGCGATCACGCAGATCAATACGACGGCGGCACGATGGTAACCCAGCGCGCCTCCTGCTCTTTTGGTCGAATCCCCGGAAAGGTCGTGAGTGAGGGCGGACGCTGCGACCAGCAATTGAGAGTCGGCAGTGCTCATTATCGCGGCGAGGATTGCAGCTAGACAAACACCGGCCGCCGCGGGATGGAGTAAGAAATGAATGAGGTGAATGAAGACCTGCTCGCTGCTACTCGCCGTGAGTGGAAATTCAAGCATACTTCTCGCAGAGTACCCCACGATCACTGCTGCGCTTAAGCATATAATGGTCCAGCCGAGTGCTAATCTTCGCGCCGCGTGTAACTTTTCCGGCGAGCGGATCGCCATAAACCGGGTTAGGATATGTGGTTGCCCGAGATATCCGAGTCCCCAGGCAAGTGACGATATTATTACTATCACTGCGAACGACTGCGGTCGCGAAGGTAATAAGGGCTCCGCTTTGAGCGCGGTATCCGGTTCGAGTCCATATGATAATGCTAGAATAGCAACAATCGCTAAGGCGAAAAACATCATTATTGCCTGCAATGCATCGCTCCAAACAACTGCGAGAAATCCGCCGAATGCTGTGTATGAGACGATCAATGCAGTGGTGATGACCACCGCATTTACGTACGTAACTCCAAACGATGCTGAGAAAAGCTTTCCCCCTGCAACCAATCCCGCTGCTGTATAAAACACAAAGAAAAGGAGTATACATAACGCTGAAAAAGTCCTTAAGATACGTGTGTCGTCGTTAAATCTTCGTTCGAAATACTCTGGAATTGTCAAAGCGTTTCCGTAGCGTTCGCTATTTTCTCGCAAAGGTCGGGCAACAAAGCGCCAATTTAAGTAGGTGCCTAAGAATAGGCCAACTGCGACCCAGACAGATTCAAAGATTGAAATATATGCTAGTCCCGGTAACCCTAATAAAAGCCAGCCGCTCATATCAGAAGCTCCGGCACTTAATGCTGTGACCCAAAAAGAAAGTTTACGTTTGCCTAAAATAAAACCGGATGCATCTTGAGTACGGCGGTAGCCTATGAGACCAAGTACGCCGATTGAAATTAAATAAGCTGCAAAAGCGAGTGCTACTAGTGTGTCATCGTCCATAGGTAGTCATGATGCTGTTAGTCCAGGATAACCATTTACTAAGTGGTCATATGTTGAAGGAATATTTTGCTTGAGCTGACATGGCGTGTTAGTTCAGCCGTGGCAATTGCTACGGTATCGGTGCCGCGGTCACCGCGAAAGATCACACTCCCATCAATTTCAACATGTGGACCTGCAAACAGGGCTTCAGTTGGGTAGAGTCGAGTCATGCGTTTAGCAAAGGCTTTGGGTAGGCGAAAGCCGCCGATTGTTACTGAATGCACTGCGCTCTTATCAATTTCCGCGAATACCTGTGCGAAAAATTTCCGATATGTCGACGCAGTATTACTTAACGGTATGACTGGATCAAAACGTAGACCAATATTGAAACCATGTGCTTGGAGTCGCCTTAGCGCTTGGAGTCGCTCAGCTAAGGAGGGTACACCATGTTCTAGATCCTGTCGGATAACTTCCGGCGCAAGGCTCATGGCGACGATAATGTTAGGGCTTGGAGCCGACGTGAGTAGTGATCGAATCTGAGTGCTTTTAGTACGAAGCTCGAGCATTGCATTATCAATTTTAGAAACCAAGGGAGAAAAATAAGTTGCAAAATTACTCAGAGGTTCGAGGGCGAGGCTGTCACAGTCATAGCCGGAAAAGAGGTGCACTACCTCAGTGTGCTTGCTACATACTTCTTTTATTTCTTCTATGAAATCCTCATAGTTAACGAACAATACATAGTTGGCGGATGAAAACATTCCCTGGAGAAAACAGTAACGACAATCGAATGGACAGTTGAGCAAATGCGAGAAGTAGTAATTGTATTCCGCGCCAAGCTGCTGACCACTTGGGATTGGGTGTAAACGTCTGCCGCGTTTGTGTGCCAAAATCAACGCGGGGCGTTCCTTTTGTATACGAAAATTTTGTTGGCGCCGATTAAAG
>DPMX01000204.1 GCA_003540955.1 Gammaproteobacteria bacterium | reverse complement strand
AATGATCCAGTTTCTCGGCAAGAGATCGCTAAATTATTAATGCTGTCTCAGGCATCCCAATGGACTGCCGAACGTGCCAGAGCGGCCCAAAAACTAGGCAATCCGCAAGGGCCTGAGGGTTCGCTTGGGAAACTCGCGGCAAGTCACATCGCACGCGCTGCGTCGGCCGTGCACACGCTTATTGCTGGTGCCGATTCAATGTTATCGGGTAGCGATGCGCCCTTGGAGGGGGTCATTGCAGAGATCCTCTTATCCGTTCCGGCTACCTCGATTGCGGGTGGCACAGATGAAATTCAGCGTAATATCATTGCCGAACGAGTGCTCGGTTTACCTAAGGAGCCCCGTGTGGATACAGGCCCATTCCACAACGTAGCAAAAAACCCAATACGTTAATTTGGGTCGTAGCGGACGATTCGTTAAAATTATCAACTACGCTGACTAATCGGCTCCAGCGCATTATATTTTCTAACGCTCGCCTCTGGCCAAACACCTTCTCGGCCGCAGGCTCCCTCGTAAGCTGGAACATCGTCCGGTAGAAGAAACCATAATTGCTTACTTCGGGTGAAGATATGCGCCTGCGGCCTAACCGCGCTCGTATCATCCAAGGTGCCAACGCGTACTGCTATTACTGGCACTTGATGGTACCGATAGCGGCACCAAAGATAAGTGCCGCATTTCGTGCAAAAATGGAGGTCACAACCCGCACCACTACCGGTAGGTATGGTATTCATGCTCGTACTACCTTCAATTTCAAAATCTGCTTCGGCAACAACGGAATGAATCACAAACGCACTCCCAGTAGTTCGTTGGCAATCTAGACAATGGCAGGCTTGCGTAAACAACGGTACGTCGTTGATAGTAAAGTTCACGCGCCCGCAACCGCAACGTCCACTTAAGCTCATGATACAGTTACCTCCGACTCTCCGGATCGAGCCAAGTACTTGCTCTTTCAAAAACTGGTATTAAAAGTGATCCGTCGAAAATCAGCGACTCTACACAAATCCATATTCAGACAGCACCTCCCGAGCGTTCGTTGCACCTTCTACTCGGTGCGCCTTAAACCCCATCGATAAAGCGGTTTTAATGTTGTCCGCATTATCATCCAAGAATATGACCTCTTCAGCAGGAGTCCCTAACCCCAACAGGGCAATCTCGAACGGTTCCACATTCGGTTTCAGGTGGCCGATCTCATGGGAGAGATAAACTTGATCGAACTTCTCAGCAAGACCAATGGACCTTATTCGTTCCCAATGGGCAGCGCTTGTATTACTTAGTGCGGCGATCGTAAGTTCCTGTGGAAGCGCATCCAGAAGGTCAAGGACCCCAGGAAATGGACGACTCGCCCAGTTCACAAAATCGGCGATAAATTTTTTCGGTGGTATTTTCAGCTTGAGATCCCTAACCACACCAATAGAGAATTCTTCAGCAGAAATTTTACCCGTCTCATGCGCTACAACTGAAGGTGAAGAAACCCAAAGTCTTTGAATTTCATCTGAGGTCTGCACACCATCGAGTAATTGTGACAAAGCATATACGCCATCGAGCTGGATAAGAACACCACCGACGTCAAATATTATAGTGGAAATAGATTTACTCAATGATCGATATTTTTCGAACTATTCAGTCAAATTTGTACGATGCATATCTGGCGCAAAAAACCTACCGACGAACCATTGAGGATAGCATATTCAGTATACCGAGATTGGATACTAATAAAGTCGTTCAACTTCATCATTCATGACAAGCGTATGCAATTCGCTTTCGCTGAGTTCGAGTTTACCGGCATCGACCATAGTTTCCGCCAAGCGCGGCAGTCCCTCTAAGCTGGGCCAGTGATCTGGCTGCCACAGTTTCGAACGTATCATGCACTTCGAGCAATGAAAAAATGCCTCAACTACCTCCACCACAATAACAAACTCCGGACTTCGACCTCGAACCGCCATGGAGGTACGGAGATCTGTATCCCTTACAATTTTCGCGGTGCCGCTAATCCGAAGCGTTTCTGTTTTCCCTGGGATCAGAAATATCAAACCTACTTTTGGATTATGCAAAATATTTTCGATTGAGTCTGCTCTTCGATTGCCAGGTCTATCCGGGATCGCCAGAGTGTGTTTATCCATGATCTTCACAAACCCTTCAGGATCGCCTTTAGGTGAAACATCAAAGTTCCCATCAGTATCGGACGAAGCAAGCAGCACAAATGGTGAACGCTCAATAAAAACGCCACAATGTCTATCTAAGTGCGAAAGCGTCTTGCGTGTCACAAGCTCGATCGGATCGCCCATAATTGATCGGAACTGCTCTGTTGTTTCGATTACATCTTTATACCTGGCCATTCGATTCACCTCATCCGCTCAATTCACACCACATCTAAACCGTGGCTCTCAACAATAGTGAATTTCGTCATCGAACCCAATGGTTTTTAGTATAGATAGTTATGTAAAAAGAATTTGACTAGACGAAGAGATAAACGAACTGCGCCCTTGCTTTTTATCATGGCCGCAACGTAGAAAATATTTTTGTGTCTTAGGTTGCTAACCCTACACTTTGATCGAGGACCACTTTCCACGTTGCCAAAGTAGTGCGAATACACAGGCGACAATCGCGCGATAGCTAATATTTAGGATCCATACTCCTATCAATCCGTAACCGAGCACAGGACCGATTAAATAGGCAAGGGGCAAAAAATAGAACCACTGACATGAAATAGAGATCCGCATTACTCTATGTACATCTCCTGCGCCTAACAGTGAATGCATCAGCACGATGCTAATTGCCTCCACCACCATGGTTCCACCGATTAGACGCATCGGCATTCGAGCGACCTCTAGTGTATTGGGGTCATGCAGAAATATTCCTAGCATAATATCGGGCGCTAGTACCATTGGAATTCCCAACAGACCTAGCAAGACAATCGCCACTTTTACTACATCCCAAGCCCATTGCCTGGCATCAACGGGATCACCCCGCCCAAGAGCTTGACCAACCAGCGTCGACGCCGCAAGTCCAAGCCCCATCCCGGGCAAGAAAGCTATCAACGTGATGTTCATTAAAACGCTCGCAGCAGCTAATTCCGCGGTGCCTATCTGCGCGATTATCCAATACATCATGGTCATGCCGGCAGAAAAGAAAAGCTGTTGAATACCACTTGGAATAGAAAGACGTACAATTTGTTTGATGTCTTTGCAAGAAGGCGTCTTTTTGCAAAAGCCCTCGCCGCGCGAGTATTTAAAACCCAAGAAAATATAGATTCCAGCCCCGATCGCGGTAGACCCAGCAGTACCAATCGCAGCACCGGTCACACCTAGCTCCGGAAACCCGAATTTCCCAAAAATAAGGACATAGTTCATCGCGATATTACACGTGTGCATAATAAGCAATGTCACCATATATAAACGAGAACGATCTACGGCATTCCAATATCCCCGGAAGGCAAAGTTGGTCGCAACGAAAATAATCGCGAGAATTCGGATTTGCAGATAGGGCGTCCCAAGTGCGATGACTTCAGGGTCTTCCACCAGATAGGGAAAGAAAATGGGCGCGAGGTGATACAAAACACTACTCAGGATGGGCCCCACGAAAATCACAACTAAGAGCCCTGCATTAAGTGCGACCGCCATCTCATCAAAGCTCCCTTGCCCCTTCCGGCGTGCCGCAGTCGCCTGCACGCCCACTGAGATTCCGAGAATTAAGGCCATCGACAAAAAACTCACGAAGCCACCCATACCAACCGCAGCTAATGCCGCGTCACCAAGATGACCAACCATGGCGGTGTCTACAACGTTGAGAATATTTTGCGACATCATGCCGCCAATAATGGGAAGTGCGAGACCTAGGATCCGCAAACGTCGGTGTTTATTAATTTTCATGCGGCCGAGAGGGTCGCATGATTCTGAGTGGCGTGAAAGTTAAAGGTTAGAATTACGAGGATATTTTTCAAACAGATCCATTCTTCGTTAGAATTAAAACTCGCCTTGCGCCTGATCCGATTACCTAATCCAGTTACCGGATTCACGCGAACGATAGCCTAAGGATAGGTACACGGCATCGATTAAACTCTGACCCCGCTCGTTCAAAAGCATACCTTGACCCATACGATTCATATTATAACCGAATGAAATCCGTGCCTCAGGATCCGCAAATCCAACGCTGCCCCCGTAACCGGGATGACCAAACGCTGCCTCAGGAAGAAACATACTATCTCGCATCCCGGGCGGCGCTCGACGATTGTCCATCGCTTTGAAAAAGCCGAGCGAGAACCGCATTGGCGCCAATAACGTCATATCACGATTACTCGCCGATGTTACGGCTCCGAGACGCGCTAGGATGTCTGGGGACACATACTCTACACCATTTTGACTTCCACCAAGGGCGAGTGGTGCGTACATACCGGCCAAGCCGCGGCCGTTTGTCATACCACCAGCTCCTCCAATTTCGGCAGCATGTGCGAGCTGTGTGTCAAAATTACGGACCTTCTCCTCCCCATAATCCATGTAACCACCGCTATTGCCTAGTGCCAATGCTTGTAGACTTCCGGGTTCGGTCATAGCAACCGTAAACGGGGAAAAATTTTCTAAGTCTGGTTCAGGTAGTATCATCCGCGCTGTCCGAGGCTCATAAGTTGACGGAAGCCCGATCCAAAAGTCGATACCGAGGGGTTCGGCAATCGCTTTACGGAAAAAATCCCCGAGTGATTGGCCACTAATCCTGCGGATAAGTTCACCGACAAGCCAACCGTACGTCAAAGCTTGATAGCCCTGGGCAGTGCCGGGTTCAAAGAACGGTTTTTGCCTTTCAATCGCCTGCACCATCAAGTCCCAATCTGCATAGGCGCCAAGAGGTAGTAATTCACTCACAGCGCATACACCAGATTGGTGACTTAATAACATTTTTACGCTAGTCGCTGCTTTCCCGTTCTGCCCATATTCGGGCCAATAGTCAGTGACAGGCGCGTCGAGATCGAGTCGACCAGACGAAGCCAATACATGTGCACAAAATGAGACGGCGCCTTTGGTCGATGACCACACAACCGACAAGGTATCTGAATCCCATCCCTGCCCGTTATCAGCTCGCGCAGTCCCCCCCCACAAGTCGACAACTGTATCGCCATCGAGAGTCACACACACCGAAGCGCCTAGTTCGTTCCGCTCATTGTAATTTTTCTCGAATGCTTCAGCTACACGTTCGAATTTTGGATCGTAGAATCCAGAAAGTGTTCCACTTTGAACCGAGCTGCTAAACGGAATCGACATCGAAAAACCCCTTAATTTCTGCTCTATCTAATCCGAGGCATAGTTCGCGACCGATACCTCAATATCTTTTATTGGCGCATCTGGTATACCGCACCTTAAGAAGTTAGAAATAATCATTAATTCGAACATTTGATTACAGGTGTTCGGGCTTTCCCCGAATTCGACTCACTTTACCGGTGGAAAGAAACTTCTTAAGCAGCTAACTGCTAACCACGCGCTCCAAATCTACCCGGCTCGGGAAGCAACCCCGTGCTTTCTTTGAAAATTTGAGGTTGCCATCGACTTGAATCTCAAATACTCCACCCGATCCTTCAATTAATTCGAATTCATGGGACCCTAATGACGCGAGAAAATCCCTCGCACGGAGGGCATTTGGCTCATAATTTCATTGCATACAATATTCGATTCGGATTTTCATAAAATCTCCTATCTACTCAACATAAGCTGCCACAATCTACCAATATGCGTAACCATTATACTTATTGCCCCTCTTCGCCATGAAGAGCACTCCATTCTATGGCAATATCATACCGCTAGCCTATATAGAGCAAACCGTGAACCCGACAAATCGCTACCCACATATATTTCGCCCTTTGAACATCGGTGCGACGACTTTTCGTCACCGTATCATGGTCACCGGTCACACTCAGCTTTATGGCGAAAACGGGACATTGTCGGAGAGACACATTGACTACTACCGAGAACGGGCCAAGGGTGGCGCCGCGCTATTGGTTCTCGAACAACAAGCCGCACATCCGGCAGGGCGAAACTACCATGCTGGCTGCGGCGCCTGGGACACCTCAGTCGTTCCATGGTACAAACGCCTAGCTGAAGCTGTACACGAGCACGAGTGCAAAATACTCGCCCAGCTTTTTTGCGCCGGTGCTCAGGGGAGCAGCACCCAGTATTTCGACGATTGGCAACCGCTATGGGCTGCCTCGCGGATTCCATCGGCAGTCACTGAGGAAATGCCGGTTGCAATGGACCAGGCAAATATCGACGAACTAGTGCAATATTTCGCTCGTTGTGCCGACAATGTCCGGCAAGCCGGACTCGATGGGATCGAAGTCCATGCCGCACACAGCCAATTACTCGGGGAATTTTTGAGCCCTGCGTTTAACAAACGCAAAGATCAATACGGTGGATCGATTGAGAATCGCTGTCGGATCATCCTTGAAATAGGCTCTGCCATTCGCGATGTCGTTGGTCCTGACATCTTGCTCGGCCTTCGACTTTCCTTCGATGAATATCTTGGGCCGATCGGCATCACGCCCGAGCAATCGGAGCAGCAAATCGAAATCTTCTCAGCATCTGGCCTTTTCGATTTCTTCGATATATCCGGCGGGGGCTACCATAATTTGCACGTAGCCGTTGCACCCATGGGTACTGTACCAGAAGGATTTTTAGTCGACTGTGCACGAAGAGCCAAAAAGGTTGCCGGCGATCGCGCAAAAATTTTTATCGTTGGTCGGTTCCTCGAACTGTCTAAGGCAGAAGATGTTCTCTCTGCCGGAGATGCGGACATGGTAGCGATGACTCGAGCACATATGTCGGATCCTTTCATTGTCGCTAAAAGCGCAGAAGGACGAGAGGACGAGGTTACCCGATGCGTCGGTGCTAACGTGTGTGTCTCACGTCTGATCAGTAACCGTGAAGTTACCTGTATGCAAAACCCAGCGATGGGCCGCGAGAAACTTTGGGGAGCCGGCACCCTCGACACCCTGTCTGCAGGACAACAACGGCACATTAGTATCGTCGGGGGTGGGCCCGCTGGATTACGTTTCGCAGCAACCGCCGCGTCTCGCGGCCACCACGTGCGAATATTCGAGGCGCGCGCCGAACTCGGCGGCCGTATGTACGAACTAGCATCACTTCCTACGAGGGAAGGATGGCAGACGGCCATCGACAATCTTGTAAGACCGCTAAAGCGCCTTGGAGTTGAACCTAATTGCAAAACAACGATAACGGCCAATAATATCGACGGCGATATAATCGTCTGCGCAACCGGATCGTCATGGGATCGATCCGGTTACAGCCCGTACCGCCCCGAGCGCCTCGAGATTCCGGGCGCTAACCTACCATTCGTTGTAGACTTGGGTCACGCGATCAAGCGTGCCGTTGCAGATAAAACTGCCTTGGGTCAACACGTACTCATATTAGACGAAACAGGAGAATACCATCCGCTAGGGCTCGCCGAACTACTCAGCGCCAGCGGAGTTAAGGTTGAAATCATCACGCCGCGTCCGTTTATCGGTGCCGAAACTCAACGTACGATGGATCTGCCACATGTCATGCCGCGTTTAAAAGCTGCTGGCGTGAAAATCACAGCGCAACATTTCGTTGAACGCATAGAGCACCGTATCGCGATCATATATGACATTTGGGGTGGGGAGCCCTATCCCATTAATGATATAGACACGATTGTCCTAGGCATGACGCGTAGCCCCGATGATGCTTTATATAGACAACTCGTTGCGGAAGGACGAACAGCCCTAAAGATCGGTGACGTCATCACACCCCGGCCAATCGAAGCGATTATCTATGAAGCAGAGAAGTTTGCGAGAAGTATATAAGTTAACGATTTTAAATAACGTTAATGAAATGGCATCGAGGAAAATAAAAGCAAATAGTACAAATATGAGATCTATATGAATATAGGATTTATTGGTATCGGCCGCATGGCACTTGGCATGGTGCGAAACCTATTAAAAGCAGGGCATCAAGTTCAAGTGTATAACCGCACACGTGAGAAGGCAGAAGTCCTTGCATCTGATGGAGCGCAAGTTGTTTCGATCGATAAGGCAATCGCGAACGATCTTGTGATAAGTATGCTCGCGGATGACCAAGCGCTCGAACAAGTCGTGTTCGGAAATGTTGACTTTCTAGACATCCTGCCTGAAGACGCTGTCCATGTTTCGATGGCTACAATTAGCGAAGCGATGGGGCGGCAACTCGGCGAAGCACACGCAGATGCCGGGCGAGCCTATGTGTCTGCACCTGTTTTTGGGCGACCAGATGCGGCCGCTGAGGGGAACTTGTTTATCGTTGCTGCAGGCGACCCTAGTGCGATCAAACACTGCGAGCCAGCGTTTGATGCGATGGGGCAAAGAACATTCGTGGTCGGTAGTGAACCGATCGCCGCAAATGTCGTAAAAATCACCGGTAATTTCATGATCGCCTCGGTAATCGAAACGCTGAGCGAAGGATTCGCCGTGAGCCGCA
>DPMX01000103.1 GCA_003540955.1 Gammaproteobacteria bacterium | reverse complement strand
CGGTGATCCCGTCGGCGTCTCCCCCGACCTTGCCCGTGCTGTAGCCGATCGATTAGGTGTCCCACTTGCTCTCGTGCCGTTCAACAATCCAGGCGATCTAGCAGACGCCGCAGGAGAGGATCTTTGGGATATCGGTAATATTGGCGCGGTATCTGAACGTGCAAAAACAATTATCTTCACGGCTGCATACGCTGAAATCGAGGCAACTTACATGGTGCCGCAAGACTCAAGGTTCCAACATATTGAGCAGGTTGATCGGGATGATGTACAGATTTCGGTGTATGAGCGCAGTGCCTATGGCCTTTGGCTCCGAGACAATATTCGGCATGCGAGATTAGTAATGTCAGACGGTCTTGATGCATCTTTCGATATTTTTGTTAAGAAAAAGTTAGATGCGCTTGCCGGTCTGCGACCCCGCTTGATTGATGACGCGGCAAGGTCGCCAGGGGCACGCATTCTGGAGGGTAAATTTACTGCGGTACAGCAAGCTATCGGCACTAAACCTGATCGTTTAGCCGGCGCTGCATTCCTTAGAGATTTTGTCGAAGAGGCCAAAACGAACGGCCTCATTTCAGACCTTATTGAGAAGCACGACGTGGTCGGTAGGCTGACGGTGGCGCCGCTCGTCTGAGTTAAGTTATTCGCGCTTTAGAGCTTACGGCATTAGGGTCAACGCTCTTCGTACGATGCGTGATTCCGAAATTTCAACTCATAAGCTAGCCAAAACTACTATCCAATAAAATCTGGTACATGAGCATCTAGAGTTACGGACGTAAATAGCGTGAGATACCCCACAATAGAAGTTAAATGAGTTTGGTGTTTCACAATCTTTGTTGATAACTGTATCGACCACTGGAGCTTTCAAGCAGCAGTGTCGGCCCGTATCTGCGATCGGCGCTGCTGGGTGATAATATGTCGACTGGCGCAGTGAGATCTGCGAAAGCAGCTAGCGTGCGAAACCAATCATTGTTCCGAGCGAGCCTGATTCGTCGCTGACCAGTTAAGGAAAATTTGCAGATTACGATCGCGGCATTTCACGGGAGGATACCGGATGGATAAATTCAACTTTGCCTGTGCAAGTGGGAATACCAGCGGTGCGGTTGCCGCTGAACTTATCGACAAACTCGGTCCGATACCAGCAAATGCTAACCTTGGTTTTATTTATGCCACGGATGCCAGCGCTTCATTTTTGACCGAAGCATTGAGCCAACTTAAGCATGCGACCGGAATCGAGCATTGGACCGGGTCGATTGGTATGGGTATTACTGTGATGGGCGAAGAGTTCTATGATTGCGCTGTAGTCGCGGTGCTGCTTGGAAATTTCTCGGAGAGTGATTTTCGAATGATAGATCCACAGGCCATCGATGCCGCGGGCTTTGTTGACGCCAACCGTGATTGGTTGGGTAAAGCCGGTCATCATTTCGGTATTATCCACGCCGACCCGAGTAACCGGCGTGTTCCGGAAATTATCCAGGCATTAGCGGACGCTGTACCAAGCGCATTTTTCGTCGGGGGAATGACGTCATCAAATGCTCAAAACCTGCAAATCAGCGACACCGTGACAAGCGGGGGCGTATCTGGGGTGCTCTTCTCAAGTAGCGTGCCACTTGTTACCGGTCATACTCAAGGTTGCCTACCGATCGCACAAAGCCATCAGGTAACTAAGTGCCAGCAGAATATCGCGATCGAGCTCGACGGTCGTCCGGCTTTGGACGTCTTGCGTGAAGATGTCGGTGAAATGATTGCAAGAGATTTACAACGTATGGCCGGCTATATTTTTGCGGCCTTGCCGATTCGGGGCTCTGATACGGCAGATTATCTCGTGCGTAACATTGTTGGGATAGACGAGGGGCGGAAAGTATTCGGCATTGCTGATCTACTACTCGAAGATAGCAAACTAATGTTTTGTCGGCGCGATGGTGCTGCAGCTAGGCAGGATATGGAACGGATGCTTCAAGATATTTCTCGGCGGATCGACGGTGATGCGCGGGGCGCGCTTTACTATTCCTGTCTCGCACGTGGGCGCCATCAATTCGGGGAGAATTCTGAGGAGCTCAAGATGATTAAAGATGTTCTTGGGGATGTTCCACTGGTTGGGTTTTTTGCCAATGGTGAGGTATTTCACAATCGCTTCTACGCTTATACGGGGGTACTTAGCGTATTTTGTTGAGATCGACGTTCAGGAGGAATCTAATGAAATTTCCTAGTTTAGAATTTATGCAATCACTACAAGCGGCACTTAACGATAGCGATCGTTTTGCTGTAGTGAGCAAGTGGTCAGACGTGAAAGTGCTACTGTGCTTTGGTGATCAACGCTATTGGATGAAGCTATATGGCGGGAAAGTCATCGACATGATGGAATATTTCCCGATGGTAAACCCGCTGGGTTGGGATTACATGATAGGTGGCTCGGTGGAAAATTGGAAGGCATTGCGTCAAGGTTCGCGGCCTCTCGGTCATCTACTTGATACGGGTAGCATTATGATTGATGGTGATTTACTGCAGGCCAATCGTTTATATGAATCGACCCATGTAATGCTTTCAATTCTTCGTGACCTAAAAATAGCCGACTAACAGAGGTTCTTAATATGCCACACGAGATCACTGGCCGTTACACTTCGGTTGAAAACGCTAGAGCCTACTACGATGTATGTGGGACAGGCGTTCCTTTGATATGCATTCATATGGGTTGGGCGTGTTCGCTACAATGGCATTACTTTATGCCGTTGATGGCGGACGCAGGGTTTAGAGTTATCGCTCCTGACTTGCCCGGCCACGCCAAGTCGATGCCCGTAAATTGGCAGCCGTTCAAGAAAATGCACGACTACGCTGAATGGGTATGGCATTTTATTGAGGCTGTGTGCCCGGGTGAGAAACCAGTAGTTTGCGGCAGTGGTATCGGTGGCGATATGACGTTGGATATCGCATGCAACCATCCAACGGGGATTGCGGCCGGAATGGCGTTTGAGTCGGCTGCAAAGACTGGCTCAATATCGTTTTTGTCAGGGTATACCGAGCCGCACACCTTTCCAGGTTTTGCTTCGCTTGTTGATAATGCCTCAACTTCGGCCATGTATTACCCGTGCGATGAGGAGAAGGTTATCGAATCTAAATGGCAACACCGCTGTACCTATCAGGCTACGTGTGTTGGCGATATGGACGCATGGAATGATCATGATGTCACGGATTTGCTCCACAAGATTCAATGTCCAATATTTATGTTCAAAGGAGAAGCGGATTACCACATCCCCGAGCAAGCAGTGCTCGATACTATCGCGTCTATCCCAAACGGGCTTGCGGAAGGCGGGATTGCCAAAGGGATGGGTCATTTGATTATGATGGAGCAGCCTCAAAAATTGGCCGATGCATGCCTGAAATTTTTGCGACGCCGCCAAATTATCTGATGCTGTTTACGTGTTTTTGAAAAATATGGCCTCTATTGCGAATGTATTCAGTTGGCAATTACAAACTAGGACTTCTTCTCAAAAGTAATAGAGTGGTCTGTTTTCAGGCTGGATAGCAGTTGACGATTAAATCGCTTAATATTGTCGTTGACGGACCCAGAGGTTGTCGCTACTGGAGTCGAATGAAAATGCGTGCTAGAGAGGGGAGCTGGAACATGGTAGCAAACATTAAAGATGACAATGACAACATTAGTTATGACCCGCTGAAATTTGGTTACAGCGTTGTAAACGAAGCGCCAGAGGTTAACGAGAATCATCGCCGTGGTGAGGTCTATTACTCCGATGAGATCCTTGATAGGGAAATGGAACAGATTTTTATGAAGGAATGGCTGTTGGTGGGCCGTGCCGAAGAATGTGAAAAACCAGGTGATTATTTTACACAGCGGATCGGCGACGAACCGATCGTTGTCGTAAAGGAAAAGAGTGGAAATATCCAAGCGTTTGCCAACGTTTGTCGTCACCGTGGGGTTCAGGTAGCTTGGGAGTCAGGTAACACGAAATATTTTTCTTGTCCTTACCATGGTTGGGTATACGACACGAGCGGTCACTTGGTAGATGCACAATATCTCGAAAAATCTAAGACATTTAAGAAGGAAAATTGTCGCCTCCCGATAATTCGAACGGAGCTGTGGGAAGGTTTTGTCTTTATCAACTTCGATCCTGATGCCCGGCCGTTAATGGAGAGTCTTGAGAAGTGGGATTTCCCCCGGGTTTATGGGCCCTATCAGATGGGACGTTTGCGGCTGGCGAATAAATTCACCATGAACATTGGCTGCAATTGGAAATTCCTTAACGAAAACTTAACTGACATATACCACATCGCAGTGTTACACAGCGATACGTTTGGACCGTACCAACCGCTCGATGGCTACCGCTATGAGGTCTTCGACGGTGGGTACCATGGTCGTTTCATCGGTGGCACTTTGGCACCGGGGGGTAAATCGCTATTCGGTCCGATTCCTTGGTTGCCTAAGGAATTGCACAGTGGAGGCTTCTCCAGCCATTTACCGCCTAACACCGCTTGGTTTCCACGCTTTGATTAC
>DPMX01000264.1 GCA_003540955.1 Gammaproteobacteria bacterium | reverse complement strand
AGAGATGCCCAGCCGCGACGTCGTCAACGTGAGCGATATTTAACCCCGTGTCTACATATCCGGGAATTCTGCCAGCTTGTGCGTCTCGGATGACGCGCCCTGTCGGCGTGGGTTTAATGTCGTGCGGCCCTACCGGAGTTGATGGGTTGACGATAACCGCAGGTAAATTGTCGCGCTCTACTAGCTCATCCACAACTCTTTCTGCAAGAAATTTTGAACGTTTGTAGTCGCCGATCATATCATCGATTTTAACCGGCGTGTTTTCGTCCCCAGAGGAGTCGTCTGTATTTGTGCCTAGGGTTGCGACGCTGCTTGTGTAGACGATTTTGTCGATTCCGCATTCAAGTGCTGCACGCATAATATTGCGCGTACCATCGACGTTACTCGCATAGAGGTCGTCGCTATTTTTGGTCCACAATCGATAATCAGCAGCGACATGAAACAAAGTGTCGCAGTGTGCGCATGCTCGCTCTAGTGATCGTTGATCACGCAGGTCACCTTCGCGGACTTCAACGTTCAAGTCAGCGACGTTTGTTCGGTCGCTATCGCGGCGAGACAATACGACGACGGTTGCACCTTGATTTAGCAGTAGCCGGGTTACGGCACTTCCGACGAAACCTGTGGCGCCAGTTACCAGGACCGTCATTTCAACTTCCTCTAGCTAATGTTTTCAAGAACTGCACATAAACGACGACAAAGCCAATTGGAGCACCGATTGTAGCGGCGAGTAAAAACATCGCTTGCTGATCGGTCACGGTAACGAGCGGGATTAAATATAATATATCCTCGGTCTCAAAACCGGCCCAGTTGGCTTGTTGAACCGCCTGTTTCCCGTACTTGCCCTCAATGATATTTCGAATTTGAAAAATTCCTGCGATTGCGATTCCTGCTATTGATCCGTAAAGAATTGAATTCCAACCTAGGACATTTTCCAGACCGATTCCAAGCCCTATGAAAATACCCACGGTGACTAACGCATCGCTCCAAAGATCATACAAGTGTCCAAACGGCGAAGTCTTACCGCTTAGGCGAGCAAGCTCACCATCAGTGTGGTCAAGGAAATTCGACAGCACGATCAAAACCGCACCCAGGTTGAACGCGGATCCAGACGCGAATGAGGCGGCTCCACCAAGGCCAACCACTAAACGCACCGTAGTGAGGATATTAGGATGAACCCAAGAGTCAACCAAGGGTCTTACGAGCCAATTTGCGAGTTGGGCGTCCCAGGGTTTACGCTTCATCCTGTTTGTCTCGGAAGAAATAATTGCAACAAGGCAGGGAGCACTAATAATGTACAGGTCAAGGTCGAAACAACTCCGATCGTAAGCATTACCCCCATGCTGGCGGTTCCAGCGTGGGCTGAACCTGCCAAATTTCCGAAGCTCACTGTCGTTGTTAACGCACTGAAAAATACCGCACGTGCAGTGCTGGTTTGGAGAAGATTACCGTTTGGGGGTAATGCCGTTTTGTAGCGATGCAAGATGTGGAGGGCACTGTCAACACCTATACCTAGCAACAATGGTAGGGCAATAATATTCGCAAAATTGAACGGGATGGCTAGTACGACAGATGTCGCTGAAGTGAGCAAACCGGCGAGGACGAGGGGTGACAGAACGACGCTAACTTCTTTTATTGATCTTAATATCAGCCAAAGTAGCAGGGTGATTACGATAAATGCGTAGGAAAATGCCTCTATGAACGCCAGTTTTACAGCGTTACTAGCGGCAAGGTTTATGACTGGAGTGCCGGTTGCTCGATCACCGAGTACAGTGCGAGCGGCCGCAACGAAAAGTTTCATTTCTTGAGTCGTTCCAATATCACCTGCTGGGTAGGCCTCGATCCGGTAGTGGCCATTATCACTTAACCATCGACGACGAATATCTTTTGGTAGCGACGTTGTAGCGATGGGTTCGGGACTCAGGCTATCCCGCAATTGTATCAGTCGACCGTCAAAGCTCCCCAATAGCTTTTGCTCGAGCGTCTGTAAGGTTCTCGCTCGCTCCGCAGTTCCGGCCGATTTTATAGATAGATGGTATTGTGTCAGTGCTTGCATTAACAACCGTGCCGAACTTGAAAGTTCGCTCTGATTTGATTGCTTTGTTGTAATGCGAAGGGTGTTTAATAGCGTTTGAATAGAATTGAGCGTTAGGGAGTCGTCTAACACCGGTTCCGGACTTAGTTCCAAATCTGGACCTAGGAGTAATGCGAGATCGTCGATTAGGGCAAGTTTCTTATCTTGGTTATCAGGAATGAAACTCTCGATAAACCGCACTGTTGAAACCTCCGGTAGGGCTTTGAGGTGGTCGATTAAGTCTCGAGCAATCGTGTGCGAATCGACTACTGCGGCGACTGGTGTGGGCGAGGTTTCGGGGTTATTCCGTAAAGCGCGGTAGGTGACGACCGATTCAGCGGTTTGATCGTTTAAGTTAATTGGGTCTACGTCAAATTGGACGAGAGGAATACACAATGCTGCGAGGCACCAAAGCACGGTCGCGACGGCGAGCACCGCTTTAGCGTTCTCTCTGGGGAAAGCGCTGAAACCGTCCGGAAAGTTGGCGGTACGACTCGGGATTTTCGGAGTGGGCAACACATGGAGCAGTGCCGGTAGCAAGCCGATACTCACGATAAGACTTACAAGCATACCGCACCCGGCAATCAGTCCGAGTTCTGCTACACCCTGGTAGGCTGTTGGGATAAATGAAAAGAACCCGATTGCTGTGGTCATTGCACAAAGAATTAGAGATAGGCCCACGTGTTGACTGGCCTTGTGTAAGGCATTTTCTGAGGTCGTATTTCGAAGCATCTCACGATAGCGGAGGCAGATATGGATCGCAAAATCTACTCCTAGCCCTACATAGAGAACGGCAAAGGCAATGGATATCATATTCAAAGTGCCAACCCAGGCGATGGCAAATCCAGCCGTAAAGATTAGACCGACGAGCAAACTTATAAGCGTCGCAATGACCAAAGATAGTGACCGTAATCCGATCAGTAGGCAGCTGATGATCATAATTAGAGCTAAAAGGGCGGCGTCCTGCGACCCGGTAATCACGCTAGTTAACTCGTCGTAAGAAAGTGCAGCAGGGCCAGTTAACCGCACGTTAAAACCGTGTTGCCTATCGAGTTTGAGGTCAGCGATCTGCTCTTTAATTACATTGATGACGGGCTCGGCCGGGAGCAACGCCGAGAAATCAAGTGTTGGTTGGATAATGATTATCTCACGATTTATTCGTGGGATTCCGCTTTTCCTATCGGCGTCGTCACCCATTATCAATGCCTGCCAGGACATTGGAATGTTATTTCCGCCGTTTAGCTGGTCTATAGCAAACGCAATTTGTTCCACGGCAGATGCTATATCTATTGCCTCTCCTCTGAGACTAGCATTGATTCCGTCATTTAGAAGGTCAAATAGGGACGCGCTTGAACGGTTTCTACTCAACCGAGCGAGGAACGGCTGAGCTTCACTCAATTTGTCGGTCAGCGACTCTAGGTCATCATAACTGGCATATAACAATTGATGGCGACGCAGAAAATAATCGCCGGACGGATAGTACACACTGCGTACCAAAGATTTCGTTTTGCGCAGCCGCTCGGCTAATTGGGCCGCGGCATCTTTGGCAGTGTCCGGAGTCGCACCATCAATAACGATTACGATAGTATCAGAGAAGTACGGAAAATCGTTTTTGTAGTCACTAAAAGTCATTCGCCAAGGCAGCTTCTCCGATAGCATTTCTTCGGTATTTGTGTTTATCGCAAAGTGTTTGGCAGTGTATTGTGCTGTAGCGATCGCAGCACCAAGCGCAAACACAATAACGAACCACGCTCGGCGCTGCGCGAAATTGATCACGCGGCCCACAACAGCTTCGGTTGCCGGATAAACTAGTTCAAACACGGTGTTGGTTTGCCTGTCCTCAGATACTGTTCAGTGAAACGAAGAAGTTATTTAGTCTCAAAATCGGGTTGTAGCGTCTCCGCTGCTAAAGTTAAGTTTCTAAGTGCGATACGGTACCATCGAACCAACTTCAGTAGCGCGGGTAATTCCTGTGGTCGTTGGATTAGACGCCGAATCACCGGCCATTTGCGCGGATTGCCGTCGTCGGAGAGCGCGCGGATTGCGGCCTGAGGGATATCGAAATATAACGGATCTACAATTACTCGTACGGCTACAAATGGAACATTTGCTGCGTTTGCGCGTGCGCCCACTGCAGCCGACTCCATGTCGAGCGCAACACACCCGCAGCGATTTTTTATAGCGATCTTTTCTTGACTATTTGCGACTGCACGGTCAGCTGTAAATCCACAGCCCTTGATCGGTTCAAGCGCACTTAGTGCTAGAAAAAGTTGATCGCACCACTCAGCATTACATCGATAGATATCGCCCGTAACGTTGTAGGCTTTATTATAAATAACCACTGATCCGGGACGAAGTTGACTGTCTAAAGCGCCGGCGGTACCCCAGGATATCAGGCCCTTGGCTCCGCGCTCGATTAGGCGCATGGAGGCTTGCGAGGCGTTTTTTATTCCGACACCAGCAATTTCGACGTCGTGCTTTACTTCTACATCCTGCCCTCTAGAGGAGAAAGCTAGGGTGCGAGCTTCGCTGGCTAACGCAGTCACAAATCCTATTTGCATGGTCGTGAATTGTCGCCTCAGTAGATTTAGCGGTAGACGCCTTAAATAGTCATCGGTTAAACATTAACTAAGATGCGTTTCGGTCCGATCAATAACGGTTGGCAATGTTGCTATGACCTCGCGCCGCGGGATTCCTGCAGAAGCGATCGCAAACAGTAGACGCAAGCCTAGATTTGAGCGCACCAATAAATTGGTCGACACGATGGTTGCTGTCACACTCCGCCGCGAAATTTTAACTTCTTTTTCGTCAGCGTAACTCCGATGCCGATTCAATTTTCGCAAGGTCAAAACGGCCATCCCAAGAGCCCACAAGCAAAACCTTCTCATACCACTTTGATTCCTCGGAAGCATCATTGTATACCTCAAGGAATTACGTAGGTGCCCATGGGTGATAGCAATCAATTGCCCCAACCCGTCTTCAAAATCTGGGCCGCCTTTCCCCGCATCGATTTCCGCTAGACGCACGCCGTGTAGTGAAAATACATCTGCTGGTAACCAGCAAGCACCGCGAGCTCGGTCATCCCATATGTCCTTGAGGATATTCGTCATCTGTAACCCCTGACCGAAAGACACAGCTAAGCGTAGCATTTCTGTTTTGTGTTCACGGAGCTCGGGACAATGATCGCAAAACAACTCGGTCAACATTTCGCCAACTACCCCGGCGACGTAATAGCAGTATTGATCCATCGCCGCTTGATTGGGGAGGCCATCCAATGTTTCCTGACCTTGGTAGTACACCATCCCATCGGCCATCGTATGCACGCAGTTTTGAATTGCAGTTTGCTGGATCGTATTAAGGCTATGTGTGATTCGGACTACGGCGCTTGTTTCTGCTACTAGCTCTCTTTCAGCGGCAAGTGTATGGCTCGCTAATCGGGGTGCCAGTTCCCGGGCAAATTCGCCGGCATTCGCGTCGCCCCGGAGCACGTTGATAAACTGCTGGGAATAGCGTTGTTTGTCTTCAAAGCTGAGCTCCGCATCGTCCTCTATTGTGTCGGCGATGCGACATAATAGATACGCGTTGGCGATTGCACGATCGAGTCCTTTGGGCAGGGTCGGGATAGTTAGTGCGAACGTCCGTGACACACCTTGGAGGATCCGCTTTTGGAATAATTCGTCGCTCGAAGTTGGTGGGACGTTCATGAGACCGATAGTGTATCCGCGAAGGGTCTACTTGAGCCAGCGGTTGTAGAAAATTAGCAAAACTGTCCGATTACTTTCCGATTGTTGTGGTGTTGGCCACTATCACGCAGTTATTCGTCGCATGGGAACGCCTGGTTCAGTGCATTAAGGACAAGGCTGCTTGCTTCAAAGTCTAATTCTTTGGGATGAGCGCGGAGGTACGCTATGACCGTACCGTATGCATGAGTAAATTTGTCTCCTTTAGGAAAACAAAAGACCCGCTGTAAGCGATTCCACAACGCCCATGTCGCATGTGTTTCGATGGCTGCAGTGATATATCCGTCACAATAAGTTTTATGGGTTCTGGGTTCGCCGTCTATACAATAGGCCAGCAGTTCGCGTCCACTGATTTGCTCCGCGTGTGCGGAAACGACGGCTATAAACAAAATCGCTGCAATTGGTAAAGTGAAAATCTGCAATTTCTAGGCTTCCAATTTATAACTATTATAGCCTTTGTTTGGGAACGTAGTTGTTACCTCGACAATAACTAAGAATGATTATCAACAATTTTAAGACACTATATGTTGTGGAAATGACACCACAACTTAACCAGTCGTCGCGTTTCCAATATCTTGTTCGTGCCAGCGTTG
>DPMX01000257.1 GCA_003540955.1 Gammaproteobacteria bacterium | reverse complement strand
GTGGAGACGTTGCGCACCCTCGGCCCCGCGCTCAGTCCGTTCAATGGGTTTTTATTATTGCAAGGGTTAGAAACGCTGCCCTTGCGTATGGAGAGACACTGTATTAACGCGCTTGCGGTGGCTGAGTTTTTACAAGAACACTCGGCAGTCGAATGGGTGCGTTATCCCAGTTTGAAGCAAGATCAGTACTACGATCTAGCACAGAAATACCTTCCTAGAGGAGCTAGCGCAATTATGTCTTTTGGGGTTAAGGGGGGATTGGCTGCTGGGGTGAAATTTATTGAAGGAGTTCAGTTTTTGAGCCACCTAGCAAACGTGGGAGATGCGAAGACGCTGGTGATCCATCCTGCCTCAACTACCCACCGCCAAATGTCTGATGAGCAGCAACTTAGTGCCGGAGTGAGTCAAGATATGGTGAGAATATCTGTTGGGTTAGAGACTCTAGACGATATTCTCTGGGATCTTGACCAAGCGTTGGCACGGGCAGTAAGCGGTTAAACTGGGTAGTGTCAATGAACAGTCTAATAAAAAAATTCGAAGCGATCCTTGATGATAACGGCGTTTTGTGGGGCGATGAACTTAAAAATCGCGCTGTCCATGTGTGGGATGAAGCGGGCATAGAGGCGCGAGCCATCTTACGTCCGACTACGACTGCCCAAGTCTCAGCGATCCTTGGATTGTGCAATGAATTAAATCAAACGATAGTTGCCCACGGTGGGCGGACTGGTCTAGTTCAATCTTCGATTACCGCGGCCGACGATGTAATTATTTCCCTTGAACGCATGAACCAAATTGAAGAAATCGATGAAGTGGGCCGCACCATGACTGTTCAGGCTGGAGTACCGCTGCAGACTTTACAAGAAACAGCCGCTGAATCAGGATTATTTTTTCCGGTTGACCTTGGTGCGCGAGGCTCCTGCCATATCGGTGGGAATGTCTCGACCAATGCGGGAGGGAATCGGGTCCTTCGATTCGGGATGATGCGTGACAATGTACTCGGGCTTGAAGCAGTACTTGCCGATGGTACGATTGTGACTTCTATGAACACTATGATCAAAAACAATGCTGGCTATGATTTAAAGCAACTATTCATCGGAACAGAGGGTACACTGGGAGTGATAACTCGTTTAGTCCTGCGGTTGCGGGAAGCCATTCCTCACGACGAAACAGCCTTCATTGCGTTTGATACATTCGACCAAGTAACGGCGTTCCTTAAATACATAGATGGTGCCCTTGGGGGGACACTCAGTGCTTATGAAGTGCTGTGGCACGACTATTACGATCTAGTAACAACGTTGCCGGCTACAAATAAAGCCCCGGTTGAAAAGACGCGTCCTTACTACGCGTTAGTGGAGTCCCTTGGGTCTGCCGTAGATCGCGAGAAATTTGAGGCGATTATGATCGAAGCACTTGATGCTGGACTGATTGCCGATGCTGCCGTTGCGCAGTCAGGTGGAGATCGGGCAGCGATGTGGGCGATACGTGACGACGTTGAACAATTCTTTCGTTATGGCCCTCCACAAATATTCGACGTTAGTATAGGGATTCGCCACATCGGTGAGTATGTTGATGAAGTGAAGCGGCGGCTGACACAGAAATGGCCGGACCACCATTGTTTTACTTTTGGGCATATCGGTGACGGCAACATCCATTTCGCGATAACGGTGCCTAATGCCGACCCGGAGGTACATCGTGGGGTTGAAGATTGCGTATACGAACCGCTGGCGCCGCGAAACGGTTCTGTTTCGGCCGAGCATGGCATCGGGCTTGAGAAGAAGCGTTATCTGTCTGTTTCCCGAAATCCAGCCGAGATCGCTCTGATGCGCCATCTAAAGCATTCACTTGATCCGAAAGGTATTCTCAATCCAGGAAAAATATTTGAATTTGTTGGATAATTTTGATCGACTGGGTATCGAATTTTTTCGCCAAATTACAATTGTGGAGTCGCGCAACAAAAAACAGTTTGTTTTAGTTCTACCGTTTGACTCCCCACGTTTTGCTCTTCGACCAACTGAGAAGCTCTCCCTATGACCGACCTGAGTATTCCCTCCCCACATTGCGATACACTGCTGGTTAAACCCGATTGGTTAGATGAGAACGGACACATGAATGTTTCGTTCTACTCGCGAGCGTTCGATCTCGGCGGAGAGGTGTTCTTCCGAGACTGCGGAATCGGTTGGGATTACACTCGTGAAGGTTTTGGCACTATCTTCATGACAAGGTGTCATTTTGACTTTCGTCGGGAGCTAATGGGGGGCGATCCCTTGTTAGTGACGACTAGACTAATCGACTGGTCGCCAAAACTCGTTCATACATATCAAGCTTTGTACCATCAAGATGCAGGTTATTTTGCTGCGAGCGCCGAAATGCTTTTCATCCACGTTTCTTTCGCCGATCGTACGAGTATGGAGATGTCGGAACAAATACTGGCGAGACTCGAACAGATCGCTGCCGTGCATCAAATGTTGCCACGGCCAGACAACCTAGGAATGCAAATTGAAATCAGGCGCTGAGATCCTTATACGTTCACGTGGCCCAAGTTATGGCAGAAACGGCATGGTGGCGACGAGCCAGACGGTGGCATCACAGGTTGGCGTCGATATTCTAAAGTCTGGCGGTAGCGCTGTTGACGCGGCGATTGGCGCAAATGCAACGCTCAGCTTGGCCGAGCCATATATGTGTGGCCCAGGTGGAGATCTGTTTGCCATGATTTGGGATCCCACCGTCAGGAAGCTAGTGGGTTTAAACGGGAGTGGGCGTAGCCCGCAGGGGTTATCCTACGCTGCACTGGTGAGTACGTTAGGTGATGAATGCGTCATTCCTGGCCGTGGGCCCTTATCGCTCACGGTGCCTGGTGCGGTCGATGGCTGGTGTGCCTTACATGAACGTTACGGACGCTTGCCTCTCGCCGAAGTCCTTTCTCCAGCGATTGCATATGCTAGGGCCGGAGTGCCGATTGCATCACGCACTGCAGAACACTGGAGCCATTCAGCTTCGGCGGTTCTCGATGATCCAGTTCTTGAGAATTTGACCGCGCCATTCGTAGATGGCTTTTTGATCGATGGTTTGGCACCAATATCCGGTCAGCTCTATCGTAACGCAGAGCTTGCTAACACTCTAGAGGTCATTGGTAAGGGTGGACGTCGCGCATTTTATCAAGGTGAAATTGCAACAGAAATTGTTGCGTACGTAAAATCGGTTGGTATGCCTTTTACGATGAGTGATCTCGCCGTTCAGCATTACGATTGGGTCACCCCGGTGAACACCTCTTATCGTGGTTACCAGGTATATGAGTTGCCACCTAATGGGCAGGGTATATCGGTACTTCAAATGCTGAATTTACTGGAGCCCTACCCACTTGGTGATATGGGCCCCTCGAGTCCAGATTATTGGCACGCGTTTATTGAGGCAAAAAAGCTCAGCTTTGAAGATCGTGCTCGCTACTATGCAGATCCGGCATTCGCGACAGTGCCGACGGCCCAACTTATCGATAAGTTATACGCCGATAAACGTCGAACCTTAATAGACGATAAGCGGGCTGGTACCGAATATACATATGGTGATGTCAAGATCGCAGGCAGCGATACAACATATCTGACCAGTGCGGATAGCGATGGGATGATGGTGTCGTTGATACAAAGTATTTTCTCGCCTTTCGGGGCCGGACTAGTACCGCCTGGCCTCGGCTTTGCCTTGCAGTGTCGCGGATCTGGGTTTTCCCTCGAAGCGGGCCATCCAAATGTTTATGTTCCGGGGAAGCGACCTTTTCATACGATAATTCCAGCTTTTGTTTTAAAAGGTGGGCGCCCTTGGCTCAGTTTCGGGGTCATGGGGGCAGATATGCAGCCGCAGGGGCAGGTGCAGATATTGGCTAATATGATCGATTTCGGTCTTGATCCACAGGCCGCCGCAGATATGCCTCGTATGCGTCATTATGGTGGCACTCAGCCTAATGGCGCACGCCTTGATGGCCTCGGGGTAGTATCGGTTGAACAAGGCATTGAGCGAGCCGTTATAGAGGAGTTAGAGCGTCGGGGTCACCGTATAGAAATCAACAAGAATTGGATTACAGGATTCCTCGGAGGTTACCAGGGGATTTCCTATGATGCTGATCTAGATGTCTACGTTGGGGGGAGCGAGTCTCGTACTGATGGATGTGCGATCGGCTATTAAATCTAACAGTATGAATACAAAAGTAGAAGCTGAGTCTACTGGACGCGTCGGGTTCGTCAGCCTCGGATGTCCTAAAGCGCTGGTAGATTCAGAACGTATCCTCACGGAGCTTCGGCGTGACGGTTACGATCTCGTTTCTAGTTATGTCGATGCGGATATTGTCGTTGTGAATACTTGCGGCTTTATCGATAGTGCGAAGGCTGAGTCCTTGGAGGCGATCGGTGACGCCTTGAACGAAAACGGGAAGGTTATAGTTACGGGTTGTCTCGGCGTTCGCGAAAACGAAATCCGAGATCTACATCCGGGAGTATTGAGCGTCAGCGGGCCGCAACGTTACGAAGATGTTGTACGTGCGGTGCA
>DPMX01000277.1 GCA_003540955.1 Gammaproteobacteria bacterium | reverse complement strand
TGGGATGGGTGATTCTGACAAGCTAGTGGATTCAGGTCCAGAGCGGTATACCTATAAAGAACATCAAAAGTACCTCTATTCTGCGTGGGAGACATTAGGGATTAAGGAAAATATTACTTTTGTGCTCCACGACTGGGGCACCGCGTTGGGCTTTGAATGGTGTCGACAGCATCAAGGGGGCGTAAAAGGCGTCGCGCATATGGAAGGCGTGGTGAAGCGTCTCACCTGGGAGGAGTGGCCAGAAGCGGCAACTGACATATTCCGTGCGTTCCGATCTCAGGCCGGAGAAAAAGTGGTTTTAGAAAAAAATGTATTTGTTGAGGGCGTGCTGCCAAACTCTATTATTCGGGATCTCACTGACGAGGAGATGGATGCCTACCGGGCGCCGTTTGCTGTTGCTGGCGAAGATCGGCGACCAACCCTAACTTGGCCACGACAGCTCCCCCTCGATGATGAGCCTTCAGATGTGTGCGAGATTGTTGATGGCTATGCTGCTTTTATGTTGAATGCAGACTTTCCAAAACTCTATATCGAGGGAAACCCCGGAATGATCATGAACGGCGCTCCAGGCGAATTTGCACGGAGTTGGAAGAACACGAGCCAGGTGACGGTTAACGGTTTGCATTTTCTTCAGGAAGACTCTCCCGACGAAATCACTAGTGCATTGAAAAGCTGGATATCTAGCATATAGCTCTATCTGCAGTCGGTGGAGGAACGGAATGAGTGCGCAAAACGATAGTAAGAAAGTCACGTTGCGGGATCTGAATGCGCTTAAGAACTCCGGTACGAAAATTGCGTCGTTAACCGCGTACGACGCTGGCTTCGCCGCGATGCTCGATAAATCGGGTATGGATTTTATTCTGGTTGGCGATTCACTCGGCATGGTGGTCCAAGGAAGAGAAACAACGATTCCCGTGACGATAGACGAGATCATTTACCACACTCAAATGGTGGTTCGAGGGACTGAACGCGCGATGGTGATGGCGGATCTGCCATTCATGAGTTATTCCTGCGCTAAAGATTGTTTAAATAATGCTGCCCGTCTGATGAAGGAAGGTGGTGCTGAAATCGTGAAACTTGAATGGGGCGCGCTCGAAATCTCTATGGTCTCCCGACTGACCGAATGCGGCATACCCGTGTGTGCGCATCTTGGGCTAACCCCGCAAGCGATATACAAGTATGGTGCTTACCGCGTTCAAGGACGTGAAGAGAAAACGGCGAAACAGATGATTGATGATGCGAGGGCGTTGGAAGAGGCGGGTGCGGATATGTTACTGCTAGAGTGTGTGCCGACTAACCTTGCCGCTAAAATAACCAAAAATGCGGGGGTGCCAGTGATTGGTATAGGGGCTGGTCCGAAGGTGGATGGTCAAATTTTAGTGCTCTATGACATTCTCGATATTTGGCCTGGGAAACGGACTCGATTTTCAAAAAATTACATGGCGGAAGGCGGAACCATTCAAAAAGCCGTCGAATCTTTTGTAACCGACGTGAAGATGTGTCGCTTCCCTACAGCTGAATATTCGTTCGAATAGCACAGTCGAAAGTTCTTACCTAAGAAGCATCTACTTGGCTCATCAATTAAATGATGTGATATAGTCAATAGACCAACGCCTTACTGAGAGGACATAGATGTCTACGCGTCGGGACTTCCTCGCTTCCACACTCGCTTTCACGACTGTTTCGCTTGCGGCAGGGGCAGGGGCGAACGAGTTTGCCCCAAAGGTGCGGATCGTTACTGAACCAGTATGTTCGGACACCTTACACTTCGCCCGCTATTTTGGTGTCAAACGGAATCATACGAGTAAAGATCCTGGAGAGTTTATTTTTGCTCTCGAGGATGAACTTCGTGGTGGCGGAGTCAGATTTGTGTATGGCCTCACCCGTGCGTCAACGCAATTTCTCGTTGAGCAAATTTTGGCACCGCATAATTATCAGATTTGTTACCGTGGGCGGCATCGCTATGTCAACAAAGGCGTAGAGCACGTGCTCGAGGGATCGGCCGGTCCTATCGACAGCGTGACAGCTGGCATGAAAAATACTGAACAACCATGGCCCCTTGAGCTGGCTGAGGGCGTAGACGTGTTGAGAGACTCAATAGACCTTAAGCAGCAGTCAGCGTTTTGGGTAACTACTGGTGTACCACAAAATATTTCTGGACATTTAACGTCTTGGTTGCTGAGGTGCGTCGGATAATGGCGGTTAATCGATTGCCTGAGGGAGTTAGTGCCGAAGCTTTTGCAGCAGCATGCGACGAAATGCGGGGTGCAGTCGGCGATAAGTGGTTGATAAGAGATAATTTGCAGCATCTAAATAGTTACCGAGATTCCTATACGCCGGGTGATATTGATTCAAATGCGCCGTCGGCAGCTGTTGCACCAAAAGACGTAGCTGAAATACAGAAGGTGCTCGCCGTTGCTCGTAAATATCGTACCCCATTGTGGACGGTGTCGACTGGCCGAAACTATGGTTATGGCGGCGCTGCGCCTCGGAAGGCCGGTTGTATTGTTCTTGATTTAAAACGTATGAATCGGATTTTGGAGGTAAATGAAAAGCATGCGTATGCTGTTGTTGAACCAGGGGTCACGTATCACGAGCTGTATGAGTATCTGCAACGGCGGGACATAAAGCTATGGGCTGACCCAGCGGCGCCCGCTTGGGGTGGAGTGGTTGGGAACACGGCAGATCGGGGGGTTGGCTACACGCCATACGGCGAACATTTTACCGTTCAATGTGGTATGCAGGTCGTGTTGGCAGACGGATCAGTGGTTGAGACAGGTATGGGTGCGACGGCGAATGCGTCGACGCGAAATCTATACAAGTACGGGCATGGCGCGTGGGTTGATGGGATCTTCACGCAATCGAATTTTGGCGTTATCACGCAGATGGGCGTTTGGTTGTTGCCGGAACCCCCGGGCTACCGCCCATATATGGTGACATTCCCTAAAGAGGACGACATCCACCAGATAACGGAAGTTGTTAGACCTTTAAAGATTAGCATGCTGATCCCAAATGCTGCGGTCACGGTAGGTCTAATCTGGGAGGCAGCAGCGAAAGTTAGCAAGTCCCAGTATTATGCGGGCTCCGGAGTAATGCCGGAAAGTGCTCGACGGAAGATGGCGACCGATCTCGATATTGGAAATTGGAATTTTTACGGGGCACTGTATGGCCCTGAACCGATCATGGATAACAATTGGGCGATTATAGAAGAGTCGTTTGCGCAGGTGCCTGGTGCGAAATTTTATTTCGCCGAAGACCGAAAAGGCGACGCTGCGTTTGATTATCGTGCGAAGCTCATGCGTGGTGTCCCGAATATGACCGAGTTTGGCCTGTTGAACTGGTTGGGACCCGGCTCGCATATAGATTTCTCTCCAATGTCCCCTGTAACCGGAGACGGGGCATTACAGCAATTTCATTTCATGCGTGACACATGTCACGAGTACGGAGTGGATTACATTGGTGAATTCCTCATTGGGTGGAGGGATATGCATCATGTGTTGATGCTTGTATTTAAGCGTGACGATGAGGCACATAAGCGCACGATAAAGGAATTATTTAAAGTCTTAGTAGGTGAAGCGACATCGAAAGGATATGGCGAATATCGCACACATCTAGACTACATGGATATGATATCCGGAACGTATAATTGGAATAACAGCGCACTGGCGCGGGTCAATCAATCGCTTAAAGACGTGCTTGACCCAAACGGTATTCTGTCTCCTGGAAAGTCTGGAATCTGGCCTCAGGATGATCGGAAGGGTTAAGCACGTGAATTATCGAT
>DPMX01000107.1 GCA_003540955.1 Gammaproteobacteria bacterium | reverse complement strand
TAGCGGCAAGATCGACAGCCATGGATCACTATGACCAGTTTGACGGGCTTATCGCGGCACGCCGAGGGCCTGCGATGCGGCAATTTCAGCGTAGATTTCTTTTAGAGCAATTCCGCCGTTCGCAGCTCGGGTTACCGGCCGGCCGACCACTAGAAAATCGGCGCCCGCTTTCAATGCCTCAGCAGGAGTCGCGACCCGACGCTGGTCATCACGACAGCCATCGTTTGGCCGAATACCTGGAGTAACTGTCAGAAACTCCGGACCGGACTGTCGCTTGATAGACTCGACTTCATGCACCGAGCACACTACTCCATCTAAGCCACATTGCTGCGTCAACGCAGCGAGTTGCAACCCCACTTTCGCCGGCACAGATTTGTAGCCGACCTCTATAAGGGATGTGTAATCCAAACTCGTTAATACGGTTACTGCGACAAGCAGCGGTCGAGATTGATAGTGAGCCAATCGGTCTGCCGCAGCAACCATCATCTCTCTTCCACCGCTCGCGTGAACATTAACCATCCAGCAGCCGAGTTCAGCTGCGGCACTACAAGCACCCGCAACTGTATTGGGAATATCGTGATATTTGAGATCCAAGAACACATCAAACCCGGATTCGATGACCCTGCGAACAAACGCGGGTCCCGTTCTAGTAAATAGCTCTTTGCCGATCTTAATCCGACACCACTTCGGGTCAAGGCATTCGAGGAGACTCAATGCGTCAGATTCAGAAGCAAAATCAAGCGCCACGATCACGCAATTACGGTCAAATTTTCCCATTACTCGCCTTCAATTCCGTGAATCGGTTTTACCGTGCTCCATAATTTGCAACTAGGGCACTGCCAGTGCAAAGAGCGACCAGTAAAGCCACAATTTCCACACTTATAACTCAGTTTATCTTCAATCAATCTGGCAGTTGTTTCTTTCAATAGCTGAAGATCCTCACGATACTCTCCGGAGGCACCCACCATGGAATATTCGATTAGACGATCGATTCCACGAATAGTTGGGCGTCTTTTTAACTCGGCAACAATATGATGCTTCGCCGCGTCCAAGCCGATCCGCTTCGCAGTCAACTCCGCCAACACGAGCACTGGCGTAATACCCAAGTGTAAATCAGACAACCGAGCCAAGTACTTGGAGAGCTCATCAAGCTGACCACGTTTTCTGTAACTCACTACAAGGCGTGGAATAGCCTCCGGCAAAAAGTCTATATCCTGATGCTCGATCTTTTTTAGATGTGCGATTGCGGAATCGTTATCGCCGATAGCATCCGACAGATCTGCGTAGAGCAACTGTGCCCGGACACATTTTCTATCCTCGTTTAATGCCTCGCCGAGTAATCGAAAAGCGTCGGGCCGATCGCCCGTGTCCATAGAATTCTGAGCTTTTTCACAAAAATAGTGTGCGCGTACGTGACGCATATCTTCACCAGTGACACGCTCTAAACGTTGGACATAATCGTGCGCTGCATCCCAGTCTTGTTCTTGTTGGTAAATATCTACTAAGTGGCGGAGCACTTGTTGTTCGTGCATACGGGTCGAAATTAACTCTTTGAACAGGCTCTCCGCCCGGTCTAGTAGCCCAGAACGCATGTAGTCAGTGCCAAGCTCGAGCAGTGCTAGGGCCCTTTGTTCCTTATCAAGAGACGGGCGTGCTATCAAATTTTGGTGAATTCGGATCGCTCGATCGACTTCCCCCCGCCGCCTGAACAAATTGCCCAACGCGAGATGGGTCTCCACCGTCTCACTCTCGACCTTTAATACCTTAATGAAGACTTCGATGGCCTTGTCGGGGCGATCGTTGAGCAGATAGTTTAGCCCTTTAAAATAATCCTGAGGCACGCCGGAACCATGCACCCTCCTAATACTATTTGCGCCGACCTCCTTGCGGCCGAAATACCACCCAGAAAGAGCAGCAATGGGAAGTAAAATTCCAACAAGTCCAAGAAGATATTCAGCGGCCATCGTTTATCGAAACCGCACGCAGACTCACGATCTCCTTCGAAGCTATTTCGCACTTTTTGATCAAGCGTCGAATTTCACGCTGTAAACGAAAAATAGTAGTCAGCATTACCAAGAGGCCCGCTACAGCTCCCAGGGAAAATGTGACGACAAGCAACCAAGACAGGGGCAAACTAAGCATCCAAACATAAAAATCTAGTGTGACCTGGGTATCGTTTTTAAGGTGGAAGGCAAGACCAAAAACTACTATCAATAGAGCGAATACAATTTGCATTAGTCGACCCATGATTACCGCCACTCCTCATGTCGGTCGGTATATACCAACGGATGCTGTAGTTGCATCGACCCAGCTCTGAATTCAATGCTGTACCGAACTCCGAGGAGGCCACTTCCGCGAATCCTCCGGAGGTGAATTAACCGAAAGAGTCGAGATCGGATTTAGCCGAAAATTCACTGGCCTCTTTCGGCTCGTGACGCAGGGATTCTTCAGAGTTGACGCGCTCGCGTAACTCTTTGCCCGGTTTAAAATGAGGAACATGCTTTGCAGGAAGCGAAACCGGATCTCCTGATTTTGGATTGCGACCAACTCGAGGTGGACGGTAGTGTAACGAAAAGCTCCCGAAACCGCGGATTTCGATTCGCTCCCCCAAGGCAAGCGTTTGCGCCATGTGCTCCAGCATCAACTTTACTGCTAGTTCCACGTCTCGGTACCCGAGTTGGGATTGCTTTCTAACTAGCGCTTCAATTAATTCTGATTTGGTCATAGTTCTTCTCGACCACCACACTTATTTCCCTCAACCGCGCTTGATAAGCCCGACCTCGGTGTCTATGGACAATTGTTATTGCCCGTCCAATTGCTCCTTCAAAAGATCTCCAAGTTTCGTCGTCGCAGTTTCATTGTCTGCTGTATACTCCTGCAACACTGCTGCCTCGTCTTCGCTCTCCTTAGCCTTAATCGAAAGGTTAATCACCCGGCGCTTCCTATCGACGCCAACAATCATCGCTTCGACTTTTTCATCCTCCTTCAGCACTTTACGCACGTCGTCAACAGGGTCATGCGAGATTTCGGACACGCGCATCTGCCCCTCGACCCCGTCCATTAAATCAATCGTGACCGTTCGAGCATCGATGTCAATGATACGGCCTTCCACAATTGTCCCCTTCGCGTTGTCCGTAACGAACGACGAGAAAGGATCGAGCGCCATTTGCTTGACACCAAGCGAAATACGCTCGCGCTCCGCGTCAACGGCGAGAACCACGGTCTCAAGCTCATCACCCTTTTTGTAGTTGCGGACGGCCTCTTCACCAGGCAGATCCCACGACAAGTCCGATAAATGAACCAAACCATCGATACCGCCGTCAAGTCCTATAAATATCCCAAAATCAGTGATCGACTTAATCGTTCCAAAAACATGATCGTTCTTATTATGGGTCCCCGCAAACTCTTCCCACGGGTTCGGCGCACACTGCTTCATACCGAGCGATATACGACGGCGTTCCTCATCGATATCCAAGACCATCACCTCAATCTCCTGTCCGAGGTGTACAACTTTAGACGGGTGTACATTTTTGTTCGTCCAATCCATTTCGGAAACATGCACCAAACCTTCAACGCCTTCTTCAATTTCAGCAAAACACCCATAGTCTGCGATATTTGTAACGTGACCGAAAAGACGAGAGTTTTCCGGGTAGCGTCGCGCAATATCTACCCATGGATCTTCTCCGAGCTGCTTAAGTCCGAGTGAAACACGAGTCCGTTCTCGGTCGAATTTTAACACTTTGACTTCGATCTCGTCGCCAATGTTGACGACTTCAGAAGGATGTTTAACGCGCTTCCAGGCCATATCAGTGATATGCAACAATCCGTCGATTCCCCCAAGGTCAATGAAAGCACCGTAATCGGTAAGGTTCTTCACCAATCCTTTAACCGAAGCACCTTCTTTGAGATTGCTTAGTAGCTCGTCGCGTTCGGCACTGTTTTCGATCTCGACAACAGCTCTTCGAGAAACAACGACGTTATTTCGCCGACGGTCAACTTTGATAACTTTGAATTCGAGTGGTTTACCTTCAAGGTAGCTGGTATCGCGGACGGGTCGCACATCGACTAAAGAACCGGGTAGAAATGCTCTAATTGCGCTGATGTCGACGGTAAAACCGCCTTTTACCTTGTCACTAATGATCCCTGTAATATTGACGCTGTCTTCGCATGCCTTTTCTAGTTCGTCCCAAGCCCGCGCACGCTTTGCTTTCTCTCGCGAAAGTCGCGTTTCACCGTAACCATCCTCCACGGCATCCAGTGCCACATCGACCTCGTCCCCAACGTCGACTTCGAGTCCGCCGTCCGCCGCTCTGAATTGTTCAACGGGTATTACACCTTCCGACTTCAGACCAGCATTCACGACGACGAAGTCAGGACGTATTTCAACGACATGACCTGTAACAATTGTGCCAGGCCGCATCTTTGATTCGACCTCGCTTTGCTCAAATAATTCTGCGAAACTCTCCGACATGTGCGTATGGGCTATCCGAGTGGCTTCTTGGCGCAGCCTCTTGGACTGCAGGTTTCGGCCACAATAGTTGTACTAGGTTAATATCATGAGTGGCCTTTTGAGGATATAACCCCCTCAACTCAAGCCACGCTCCTTTAGCAGCGCTATTACAGATTTTTCAACCGCGTCGACGTCAAGTGCACTGGTGTCTAGAATTATTGCGTCACCCGCTGGTTGCAGAGGGGACACTTCGCGCTCTTCGTCGCGTCGATCGCGCGCGATGATGTCCTCCGAAAGCCGCGCGAGACTAACATCAATTCCTTTCTGCTTCAACTGCTTATAGCGCCTTTTAGCGCGGATGCTGGGGCTTGCTGTAAGAAAAATTTTTAACTCTGCGTTAGGAAAAACGACGGTTCCCATGTCTCGCCCATCCGCAATCAAACCAGGGGGCCGTAAAAATTCCCGTTGACGATCCAAGAGAGCGGAGCGAACCGTGGCAATGGCCGCAATACGGGACGCAGCGCCGCCAGTCTCCTCAGAGCGGATATCAGCGCTCACATCGATACCATTTACCCATATCTGCAAAATTTCGTCTGTTGCGCGAAAATCAAGCGCCAAAGTCCTAGCAATTTGCGCCAAACCAGTAGCGGCATCCAGGCTTAATCCTTTACTTTTCGCCATGTAGGCGAGTACTCGATAAAGCACTCCGCTATCCAGCACATGCCAACCGGTGGCACAGACTAATCTATTAGCAAGGGTCCCTC
>DPMX01000225.1 GCA_003540955.1 Gammaproteobacteria bacterium | reverse complement strand
AAATATCCGGCGGCAACCGCTATGGCGACTTTGTGCCCGGCCGCTCAAGAACAAGAGGTGATCTGGAAAGCCCTTGCCCAAGCTGCGCCTGATCGGACGTCGGCGGGCTACGGGGGATTCCACTGCATACCCTCCATTTCCGGCGTTGATAAACGAGAAGGTAAAGAAGAAGCATGGGCGGCTATGTTTTTCAATGGCGGCTCTGGCGGAGGCGCATCAAAGACCGCCGACGGGTGGCCCCTAATCATGCTTTCATCCGGACTCGGAGGCTTAAAAATTATCAGTACCGAGATGAGTGAGCTGCTCTATCCGATCATGATGGATCAGCATGAGATCGAAACTGACTCCATGGGTCACGGCAATACGATGGGAGGCGCTGGGATCCGGATCGAAGTGCGTCCCTACGATACGCCGATGGAATGCCACGCCACTGGCGATGGTGCAGCGAATCCGCCATTCGGCGTATTTGGCGGTACACCGGGTATTGGAGGCGGGAACTATCGCGAAAATCTCGACGGTGGTCACCGTGACTACTGTTCAAGCAAAGGCTACATGCGTATAGAACCGGGGGATAGATGGGTCGGTGTCTCATCCGGCGGTGGCGGGTTTGGTGATCCACTTACGCGCTCTGCACAGAAGGTTTGCGATCATGTGAGAGACGAGATCATCAGCTTCGAAACCGGGCGCGACATCTATGGGGTGGTAATGGATCCCGCTACCTTTATTCTCGACGAAGAGGCCACCACGAAACGTCGCGTTTTACTCACCAAAGAGCGCGGCGAAGTACCTGTCATCCAACCATCTCACGCGGACTCGGCAACATGGCTAAAAGAGAATATGCGGGAGGGAGATAACTACCTACTTGACCCTCTACCATAGGTAGGTTGGGAAAAACGCTAGATCATTAAAATCACTTATCGTTCTTGGATCAAAGTCGAGTGTAAGAACTCGGACAGCACTGAATACGATTCGAGCTTGCAACGACATCCTACATACACATCTGGCCGGACCAGAATTAGTTCCCCACCGGGCATCGCGTTGAGGGCCGTCGCCACGAGCGCTTCTGGATCTTCAATGGGCAACAAACCCGGCCAAGATTGAGGAATGTCTGGTGCAATAAGCTCCATTCGGATCATACCGACGAAATTATTTTGGATTAATTGATACGCTTCGATCGCTCCGTCCAACTGTAACCCGTCGACTCGATCCAATATCGCTAGTAAAGTAAAACGAGTGTGTGCAAATAACTGATGCAAGCGCACGTAAGACGACACCACGACATCCGGTACACGTTCACCTATCGAAGGAGAAGTATTGGTGTTAACGCCATCCGGCAGATCAATCGTATTGGTGTAATTATAACTTAGCCCGGAGATCCGAGCGACGGCGTTGTCATTCCACCCGTCAGTCTGGGTTAACGCCATACGATCTTCGAGGCCGCTGCCATGTGACAAGATAATCTCATGTATGGCAGAGCTGCCCTCGATAACCTGTTCGGACACTGGTTCTCGCTCTATTGCATAAGTCTCCAGCAACGAGTCGCGGGCCTTACCTTGGATTACTAGAGCAAGCTTCCAGCTCAAGTTGTAGGCATCCTGCATACAAACGTTCCAACCCTGTCCACCAGCGACCGAATGGATATGTGCTGATTCCCCGCATAAAAACACATGACCTTGGCGATATTTCTCTGCTTTGCGAATCCAAATCTCCCAAGTAGTTTTCCATTCCGGGTCACCAATACCAACCTCAGGTAAATCGGCTTCAACAATCGGCGTAATGAGATCTGACTTAGCAATTTCCTCGGGGTCGCCTTGCGCGCTGACTAAAACACGGTGATTTTGACCGGCAAGTTTCCCGATCATAAGAAATGTATCTTTTGAGATGTAGTAATGTAGAAGGTTATCCGCCCCTTTAAAATTTTTTAATTGCGCGTCGATCATTTGCATCACCAAGCCGTCATACTCCGTCCCGGAATATTTGATACCGAGACATTCTCGTGTTCGGCTATGTAACCCATCGCACGCGACTACCCATTTGGGATGGCAGATCTCCTCTGTGAGCGATCCCCCTGCCTCACACTTGAGCGACACTACTAGTTGGCCTAATGCACTCTCGGATATACCGGTTAGTTCAGTGTTCCATTCAATAGGAAGACCGAGACTCGCTTCTAAATGGTCGCGCAGAATTTTCTCAGTTTCATTTTGATTGAACATACAAACGAATGGGTAGCGGGTATCGAGCCGCGTATAGTCTAAGCGCGGTTTTAGATCGCTTTCGCGAAAATTAAAAATATAACCCTCGTTTAATAGGCCTCCCTGGAGGAAACGTGGTGCCAACCCCATATCGTCAAGAACTTCCATCGTCCGCGCATGTATGGTTATTGCTCGCGAAGTGTGCCCGTGATCGCTACGCCGCTCTACAATTCGACAATCAATGCCACGGCGGCGCAACTCAATCGCTGTAACCATACCCGTCGGCCCCGCACCGACTATGAGAACATCGGGATTTGAATGATTCTTCACACGATTTTGTCTAAAGACGAATACCGTAACTTAAAGTCACCTTCTAGAATTATTCAGCCCGCCAGACAATAGGAAATACGTCATCATCTGATATCGGGGCACCCGGCTTTAAAGCAACGTCGTCTTGGGTCACGATTGGATCCGTGCCGAGACGCGGATCCCAGCGCGCGTCGTCGCCCAGCCATCGTGTTGACAACGCTACTCGACACCGGTACGGCGATCTATTGGCGTGGGATGTATGAGCTATGGCTGTATTAAATATCACCGCATCACCGGCTCGTGTTTCAAAAGATAAAAATTCGTAGCGATCTCGCTGCTGATTAAAGTCAGGAATCTCTTCTCCTTCACTCGCACTGATCCATTTGCCAAGTTCCGTATCTTCACCACCCGAAATAACCGGTTTGTACCATTTCCCCCACATATGCGATCCGCGTACAAATTCCAATCCGCTGGAATCCAAGTCAGCGTCGGTCAAAGACAACCACACCGAACAGATCTGAGATCCTGAAAACGGCCGGTACGGTAAATCTTGATGCCAGAAAAATTCTTCATCAGTATTTGGCTCTTTTACAAACACGTGATCAAAATAGATACGTACCGAACTTGATCGCATAGCTTGTGCAGCCAACTCCGCAACCCCAGAATTAAATACATAATTACGAAACTCGTTCTCGGTAGGCCACAGATAGCGATCGTGG
>DPMX01000112.1 GCA_003540955.1 Gammaproteobacteria bacterium | reverse complement strand
AAGTGCAACCTATGTGCAACCAAACATATTTTTGTTGAAAAATCGTTAAAGAAAAATTTTAGTTTATGGCGGAGAGAGAGGGATTCGAACCCTCGATGCGGGTTACCGCATACACGCTTTCCAGGCGTGCGCCTTCAACCACTCGGCCACCTCTCCTCGTACTGTGTGGGATATTCTAATGCTTTTAAACATTAATCGCCGCAGGATGATTAATGATGGCTACCGATTCTACCGCCAACGATCATGATTAGAGATTTCTCGCTACCCTTAAACCACATAACACAAATCCGCAGCTTCATCGACGTCATGACGCGGTACTAAACAGTTAACTTCTAGCCCAAGACCATCCATTCTCGCTATGGTAGTCCGAAACACTCTGTCCGTACTCCAGGGAATACCGCGAAAAATCATTGGCTCCGTTTTGCGCAGACCGATCAACCAATAACCCCCGTCAACACTTGGGCCAACGACCGCAGATTTAGAACGGGAGGATAATAATTTCCATGCATGATCAAGGTCCATCGTCTTACTATCAGCCACGTCCGACCCAACGAGCACCACGAATTGGTGCCGCCGAAGTACCAGCGCAATTGCATGTTCCATGCGTTGTCCGATATCCCCTTGGCATTGTACCCGTACTTGCCACATGTCGTTGGCAAGTCGCCCGGCAAAATAATCGATTTCCTCACTGTCTGCGGCAAACAAATAGCGCGTCGAGAATCGGGAGCGCTCGGCGATAGATAAACTTCGCGATAATAGTTGCGCATAAATTTCTGCGGCGGCACTCTCACCGACAGTTGCAGCTAGTCGAGTTTTAACGTTGCCGGGCCGAGGCTCGCGCGCGAATACGATAAGGGCGCCGGTCACGGATCTACTGCTGCAGAATGCTCATAGGTAGCACGCAGTCTCTGAGGTGACACACCGAAAAAAAATGCTGCACGTAACCACCACATCCGAATGATGGTCAAAGCCACACCGTCTCGCCGCCACCGCCGGGCTGAAGTCACAACCCTTGCTGTTAAGCAGATTGGGATAGATATCGCACGCAACTTTTTGCTAAACGCTATATCTTCCATCAACGCTATAGGAGGAAACCCACCGCAACATTCAAATAGCGAGCGGGTTACGAAAATTGCCTGATCACCCGTAGCAACACCACTTACCCGTGAACGCCAATTCATCAGGGATTCTATTATTCGATAGATCATTGGTCGTGCATCGAGCGCCACGTCGAACCGACCCCAATATTCTTGATGATCATCCTCAATGCGAAGTAGTTCTGCTTCCGCGTTTTGCGGCAGTCTCGTATCAGCGTGCAAGAACACTAGAAGATCACCACTTGCAGTCGCCGCACCAGCGTTCATTTGCGTCGCGCGGCACGGATCGATACGAATTACACGATCACACAAGGGTGTAGCGATATCGGCGGTCGCATCGGTACTCATGCCATCAACGACCAGAACTTCGTGTCCCTTATCTCGCCACGTATCGAGCGCGCTTAAGCTTGACCCGATAATAGCGGCTTCGTTTCGAACTGGAATGACAATCGAAATCTTTCGCACGACGCAATCAATACTTCAAGCACTAAGCGCGCCACCACAACTACTTCCCTGCCCGGCCGTACAACCGTAGCAGTGGTCGGCTACAGTGATAGGCTCACCATCGAAACTCGATGCGAGCATGTCGGAAATATGCATCGGGTCGGCAGCTTGACCTACCGGAAGTCCAAGCATCTGATTGAAATCGCAATCATACACATAACCGCGCCAATCAATGCTTATCAGATTCCGGCACATAACCCGCTCTAGATTAGCCTCGCTATAGGCATTTACTAATAATTCAAAATAGGTACCGAGTTCTGCGTCCCGTTCCAACGCGTGCCGAAAGCGCGCGATCGGCATATTCAAAATCGTTAACAAACGACTAAACTGAATGCCGAATCTTCGTTTCAACTCATCTCGATAAGCCTGCTCCAACTCGGCCTGTGCGGGTGCCAAATACGGGCCGGTTGGGTTGTATACTAAATTAAGCTCGAGATTTGAGCCGGGCAAACCAAAGCCAAGCGCGTTTAACTCAAGTAGCCCTCGAATACTTTTTTCGAACACGCCCTTGCCTCGTTGATAATCGACTTTTACTTCGGTGTAACAAGGTAGGGAGGCCGTTACGGATACGCGATTGCGCGCGAGGAACTCGGCTAAATCTTCCTGTCCTGGCTCTTCGAGTATGGTCAAATTACACCGATCTATGACGTTCACGCCGACGCTGCGCGCAGCTAACACTAGATATCGGAAACCTCGATTCAATTCAGGCGCCCCACCAGTCAAGTCCAGTGTCCGAATGTTGTGTGCATGTACAAACTCAAGCACTAAAGCGATGGTAGATGGAGTCATCTCCTCGCGGCGATTAGGCCCAGCGTCGACGTGACAATGCGTACACGCCTGGTTGCAGCGATAACCGAGGTTAACTTGCAGAATATCGAGTTTTCGTCGCCGAATAGACGGGAATTTAGGCACAACGTAGCCCGTTTGCCGAGGCAACCCCGAGTTCATGTCTGAATTAGTCATTTTTGCAATTCAAACCAATACATAACTGTAAAGGATACCGCGAAACATGAAGTAACACTCGAAATGAACATCGCGCTAGCGATACGGCGTGCTGCAAGCTAGAATCCCAAGTTCAGGGGCCGTAGCTCAGATGGGAGAGCGTCGCGTTCGCAATGCGAAGGTCGGGGGTTCGATTCCCCTCGGCTCCACCACTTAGAGTAACTGTTAAAGTACTAGCGACGTTGGACCGCACTGACATTCGACGGACAGTCAGAATTGGTTCAAAAGCTCCCGAGGACTGCTAATGAGCGACGTCCCAGAAACCCTCGCGCAAGCCTACTTGAGCACGACCCGACGGCTACCTGACAAAGAGGCGGTGGTCAGTTCGGACGGCAGGCGTTATACCTACGCTGGTGTGCAGCAGGAAGTCGAGCGGCTCGCGATGGCTTTGCACACGCTTGGTTGCCAACCGGGTGACCGGGTTGCGGTATGGTTAGCAAATTGCCCTGAATGGGTGTTTGCGGAATTTGCATGTGCCCTGCTCGGCCTTGTGCTTGTGCCCGTCAACGCGCGCTTTCGCGCCAACGAAGCGTCGTATGTGTTAAAAAGCAGTTCCGCCAAAATTCTACTGATGCACCCGAACTTCTTGAGCAACAACTACCTCGAACGCCTGCAAGAGATTGCCGGCGGGCCCCTCGGGCGGGGCGATCAGGCCGAGATCCTCGCGCTGCCTGATTTACGTTCGATCGTACTGACCGATGGCGATGTCGTACCGGGCAGCGTGGGGCTGCCAGATCTGCTGGCCCGGGCCAAACGCGCACAGGTTCAACTCGACTTCGAAGCCCTCGCCTCCGAACGACACCCACAGGACCCGGCCATGATGTTCTGGACTTCTGGCTCGACGGGACGACCAAAAGGTGCTGTGATCCCCCAGAATTGTATTGGTAATGTCTGGAACTGGACGACGCATGCCGCCAACATCACGGAGCGCGATCGCATCCTAACCTCGTTCCCGTTGTTCTATGTCGCCGGCAACTTCTGGTGCCTGTTGGCCGCCATGGTTAAGGGGGCTACGCTCGTCATGTCGACGGAATTCGACGCCGAGTCGGTGGTGCAGGCCTGCGCCGAAGAAAAAGTCACGGTACTATCGGGCATACCGACGATGTTGAAAGAAGTCGTCCACGACCCGGCTTTCGATCCCAGCGCTTTTGCATCGGTACGGGTCGGTTTCTTCGGTGGCGCATCAATGCCCTACCAGGATATTGTGACGCTGATCGAGCGCATCGGTTATAAGCACTTGTTACAGGTCTACGGTATGACGGAGACCCAGGGAATAGCGCTCAGCACAACCGTTTACGATTCGCGCGAGATCCAACTCACGACCTGCGGGCGACCGCTACCGGACTTTAACCTAAAGCTAGTTGATCCGGAGAGTGAGGAAGAAGTTCCCGGCACAGGGAGCGGCGAAGCATGGATCAAAGGACGCACACACTTGACATATTTCGGAATGCCTGCCGACCAACTCGACCAGTTCTATAGTGACGACGGTTATTACCGCACGGGTGACGTGATCAATCGACGTCCTGACGGGCGTTATGAATTTGTTACCCGTATCAAGGATCTAATCAAGGTCGGTGGCGAAAATGTCGCCGCCGTCGAGATCGAACGAGTTCTGAAAGAGCACCCGAGCATATTCAACGTACAAGTCGTAGGCATTTACGATGACCGTCGCGGCGAGATCCCCGCGGCATTCGTTGAGCTTATGCCCGGGACTGAGTCGCTGACACTCGATGGATTGCAGGATTGGTCAGCCGATCGCATGGCCCCTTTCAAGCTACCGCGAAAACTAAAGCTTATGCGTACCGACGAATGGCCACGCACTCAGTCCGCAAAAATCGCGCGCTTCCAACTCGAGGCCCTGCTCGACTAACGACCGCGATATACGCCTTGCGTTTGATACTTACGAGAAAGTGTAGCTCACTGATCCCAGGTCCCGCGAACCGTTACGCCAGCGGCCTCCTCCAACGCTTTAACGGTAGCGAGGACATCTTCTTTAGCAAAGCCACTAGCCTGAAAGTCCTTCAGCAACCGTTCAGCGGTCGGTATCATCGTGAGATCGACACCGACCTCACGGGCCAGGTCCGTAGCGAGACCAATGTCCTTACAGGCCAAATCAACCGTAAACATAGGGGCGAGCCGATCGCGCAGAATCGCTCGACCACCGCCTTCCCAGGTCATACTATTACCGCTGCTGGTTCGCACTATATTCCAAAGCACGTTCGGATCGACACCCGCTTTGGCACCGAGAACTAGCGCCTCGGCATTAGACATCATCACCGAGAATGCGAGCATGTTGTTAACGAGCTTCGCCACATTACCGGCCCCGACTTCGCCGACATGGAAAAGGTTTGCCCCCATGACTCCAAAGAGTGGTTCAAGACTATCGTAGAGTGACTTATCCCCACCCACCATGATCGCCAGGGTTCCTTGTCGAGCGCCACGAACGCCGCCACTCACTGGAGCATCCAAAAAGCCCACCCCTTTGGTCTGCGCCCTCATAGCGATGCGCTTAACGACAGCTGGCGAATTCGTGCTCATATCTACCAAGGTTTGTCCCGCTGACATTGATTCAAGAGCCTCGGACGCGACCGCGTCAACCTCCGGGGGGCCCGGCAACGACAATATTACGATTTCAGAATTACTCGCTAAACTTAATAGGTCCTCACACCGAACTGCACCCGCCTCCTCCAAAGTTTCAGTTGCAGAAGTGTTCGTGTCGTAGACACGGACCTCGTTTCCTGCTGCCAAGATATTCGCCGCCATCGGCCCGCCCATGTTGCCCGTTCCAATAAACCCAACTTTCATATCACCTCCTATGCAAAGTAAATCAGACGAAAACAAAATCGACGTAAGCACTCGTATTCGTTATTGTGATCACATCCCAATTCATAGTACCGACTACACGGAAGAAAGTATGTTTTTCGAACCCTCTAACGGCATGCGGCCGTCCCCATTACAACATAACCCGTTAAATGCGTTAGTGTGTCCTCGCCCGATAGGTTGGATCAGTAGTATCGGTGTCGGGGGTGCTGTCAATCTCGCACCATTTTCCTATTTCAATGCCGTCTCTGCCGATCCGCCGTGCGTGATGTTCGCGCCAAATGCAGCTTCTTCTGAAGGAGAAAAAGACACATATCGCAATGTCGTTGAAATACCAGAATTCGTGGTTAATTTGGTGAGCGTTCAACTAGCGCAAAAAATGAACCAAACTTCCACGAGTTTTGGCTACGACATCAATGAGTTTGAGGCTTGTGGACTGACACCGATCTCCTCGAAATTGATCCGCCCACCCCGAGTCGAAGAAAGTAAAGCAGCATTGGAATGCACGGTATATGATGTCGTACACCTACCGATTGGGACCGATGGCCGCAAAAGCCATGTAGTTGTTGGTGAAGTAGTCGGGATCCATATCGACGATGAGCTAATTGTTGCTGGCCGCATTGACGAGAGACGTCTAAATTCAATCGCGCGGCTCGGCTACTTCAACTATGCGACTCTTGGTGCGATCCTAGAAATTCCCCGACCCTAGCGACTAATTATCTTTAGGGGGCATGAGTGTGATCGTGCGTCTGCTCTGCTATTACGGTGTCCGTGACTTCCCGCAAATCATCGGCCGTACATAGCCCTTTGGATGTTATGATGCGCTCCGCCGCACGTAACCATAATTCGTAGTAAGGAGTTTCCCGCTCCCTTCCTTTATCTAATGCAATTTCATCCGATATGGACGTAGCCCACTCACTCCACTCGAAA
>DPMX01000271.1 GCA_003540955.1 Gammaproteobacteria bacterium | reverse complement strand
GAAACTTTCACTACTGTGGCCAACCATCTCAGTAGAGAATGTATCATCGACTTAGTGCTTACGATCAGTTTCTACTGCGCGGTCGTTCGCGTACTTGGTGTCCTTCAAATTGATCTAGAAGAGAGCTACAAGCATTACCTGGTAGAATTTCCCCTACCGAGCTAGTCAACCCGATCGGTTCTCAAGTATCGGCATACCGTGCGATGGTATCCTTCCACTTAAGCACGTCGCCCGGATTCTGGACCCCGCTATCTAAGCCCGTCAAGCCAGTCACCGGCACTAATACCCGGCTTACACCAAAACGAGCATAGTCGACAAGCAACGTCGTATCGGATGGCATAGATACCGTTATTTCAATCGCGCCTGCTTCACGCCCATTCCCCACAGCCGCGGCGCGCGCTTCTTCGATCAAATCAACGGGCAGGTCTCGCCCGGGGAAAAAGCCATCAGCTAAACGACCCGCGCGGCGCGCGGCCGCCTTAGTCTGCCCACCAATAATTATCGGGATCGATTTCTGAAAGGGTTGAGGTCTACAGTAGGCTTCTTCGAAATTAACGAATTCACCCGAATAACTTGGCTTATCTTGTGTCCATAGTGTCTGGATCGCTTCTATATACTCGTCAGCACGTTCACCCCGTCGCTCAAACGGCACGCCCAGCGCCTCAAACTCCTCCTTTAACCAACCCACACCAACACCGAATAACACACGACCGCTAGTCAAATAATCGAGGGTCGCGACCTGCTTTGCTACGACAACCGGATTATGCTGCGGTAGGATCACGATGCCGGTGGCAAATTTTATAGTAGTGGTCGAACTCGCAACGTAGGCCATCCAAATCAGGGGATCAGGCAACGCGATATCATCGACCCCGCCGGCCATCTTACCGCTGGCTGCATACGGGTAAGAAGAATCGTATCCTGCCGGAATAACGGTATGCTCAACCGTCCAGACCGAATCGAAGCCCGTTACTTCAGCCGCCTGCACAAGTTCTATCGCGTTAGCCGGGTCGACATAGGAACCAGTGTTGCAATAACGCAATCCGAATTTCATTCTCTACCCCCTCTGGGGCGTGCCTGTCAGCAAAGCATAAATGCCACAGCAGAAGCCATTACCCCTAGATCGCAAAGCCTCAGAGACAACCCAGCGAACCAAACTGACTACAATCACCGAGTATACTTTCTTATCGGAGTACCTTTTCGTGGCAAATTTTCGCTAGTTAGCCTGAGCCACATCGGTCTTTTTACTGAGCGCCCCCCGGGCCTCTTGTCGAATGTAATGCCGCAATGCATTTAAGTGGCTTTCATCGAGATTTGGGAATTTTGGCATACCACGTCCAATCCGTTGCCCTTCCAACACAATTTTCCGAAAAGCGTTAGAGTCGAAGACTATGCCCGATCCGCGTAAATCGGGAGCGCCACCGGAGGCAACTACAGCAGGCCCGTGGCACCAAGCGCAGTTTTCTACCCAATGATCCTTACCTGCGGCAGCCAATTCTGCATCGATTTCAAAGGCCGGATCGTCAACCGGTTTGACGAAACGCGGCCCTGGTGTCAGCGGCAACGCTGCCTGCCCCTCAAGTGCGAACACCAGCAATCGGCGGGGATGGCCCCCATATATCCAACCATGTTGTGCCCCCATCGAACCGCCAAGCATCGCCATCCCACTACCCCATCCTACTGGCAAAGCAATTAATTGTTTCTCATCCAATTCAAACGTAATCGGCGGCGCCGAGATTCCATGTTTCGCGTCGTATTCCCACAACTTCTCACCTGTATCGCCTTGATAGGCAATGAACTGACCGTTGCCAAGGCCTTGAAAAACTAAATTACCAGCCGTCGCCATCGTTCCTGCATGCCACCCGGGCGGAGTCGACACTTGCCATGCCGGTTTTTGAGTAATCGGATCCCAGGCAACGATGCTGTTTATTGCGCTATCTACCGGCACATCATTATCGAAAAAGCTCACCCCTGCTTCGAATGTGTGGCCGCTTGCCTGATAGTCTGCCTTGCGGATCTTGGTATCGTTGTAGTAACCGGCTATATCATGCACAGTAAAATACATAAGTTGGTGCTCTGGATTCCACGACATAGGCTGCCAATTGTGCGCACCCAGGGGCCCCGGCCACATTAATACTTCGCCACTTTCGTAACGCGAACCCTCGACCTCGATAGGTTTGCCCGTTTTCATGTCGACTTCCGTAGCCCACGTGACCTTTGCGAATGGTTTAGCGGATAGCAGGCGGCCGTTGAGTCGATTGATAATGTAAAAGAATCCATTTTTCGGCGCATGCATTAAGGCCTTAATCGTTCGGCTTTTGACCTTTAGGTCGACCGAGACAATATCCATCGCAGAGTTAAAGTCCCAAGTCTCACCAGGCACCGTTTGATAGTGCCACTTGTATTTGCCAGTGTCCGCGTCGACGGCGACGATGGAACACAAGAATAGATTATCGCCCCCGCCGGGACTCCGGATAGTTCGGTTCCAAGGGGACCCGTTCCCCGTACCGATATATATGTGGTTGTACTCTGGATCGAACGTGATAGCGTTCCATGCATTACCGCCACCACCGTGCTTCCACCATTCACCTGTCCAAGTTGCCGCTGCCATACGCATGGCATTATCTTCAAAGCCGTCAGCTGGATTTCCCGGCACTAAATAGAAGCGCCACGCCTGCTCACCCGTTTCGGCATCATAGGCAGTCACGTAACCTCGAGCCGGCCCCATTTCCGTACCACCATTACCAATGATGACCTTGCCATTAAATGTTCGTGGCGCACCCGTTATATAATAGAAACTACCAGGCTCGACCGTCATCGTACTCCAAATTTCCTCACCGGTCTTAGCATCGACAGCGATGAGCCGGCCGTCCCCGGCACCGACGTAAATCTTGCCATCCCAGTAGCCGACACCGCGGCTTGTTCCCCACAAGACGCGCAAAGTGTCGCCAGCGTGATCGACTACCTTAGGATCGTAGCGCCACAGTACCTTTTGCGTACGCGCATCGATCGCGGTGACTACGCTGAAACTTCCTGTGACGTAGAGGACCCCGTCGATCGCAAGAGTAGTTGAAACTAAATGGCGTGCATCCGGTAACTCAACCGACCACGCTAATCCTAGATTCGCAATATTATCAACATTGATTTGATTTAGCGGGGAGTATCGCTGTTCGCTGTGCGTACGCCCGTGTGTCAGCCAATTTTTACCGTTCGATTCATCTCCAAGATCATCAGGATCGAAATCTACCGCAAAGCTCGTGGAGCTTATAAAAACAAACATACTCAGCAATAATGGAATCCGGGCGTAATTATTCATGGTTAAGTCACCTTCAGAAATTTATCAGCGATAGCCAGGTCTGGAGAATTCTAACTCCAATCGCGACAACACGCAGAAACTGGTTAAGAAAGTATAGTCTGAAGCCCTGTTAGATTGCTCTCATGGCAATTCGCTTTACAACTCAACCCTCCGCCATTCAATATTATTACGAGCACCCCTAACGGCATGCGCCTCGATGGAAACTAGGGACTTGTCGTGTTGATGACCGATTATGCGACAACCAAGGGCGGTCGGCCTAGTCGCAGAAAACCATCCCGGTCCATCGCCATAAACTCGATTCATCTCGGCGTCCTCACGTGTAAGAAAACGGCGAACGATTACATCATCGAGCGACACGCTAAGTTGCGTCAGAACAGATTCAAGATCTGTAAGGCAGTAATCGATCTGGGCCGCCCAGTCTCCAGGGTGCTGAATCACCCCACTACGATTGACGGGGGTGAAATTACTCAAATAAATCTGGTCATTGACAACAACAGATTCTGAAAATTCAGCGAAATGTGGGTGTGGTGTGTCGCAACGAGTGCTGCTTGTCCCTTTCACGGCCTCGCCTTCCACAATCAGCAAGACGCTGGAATCAGCTAACGCAGGTATGCCAATCGTCGTTACCGTTGGCCTAACTGTCCCAAGCACGCGTCCTGCCTGCGCAACAATTTCTGCCGATTGAGAAATGTCTACAATAAAAAATTTGACGGCGACCAAGTCTTCGATATTGCCCGCAGCTCTACGGACCAATTCTCGAATGACATTGATTCCGGCTACGGCTTGTTCAGTTGCGGAGCCTCCGCTGGTGACAACCCCTCCGATTAAGATCCGGTCACCTATAGATATAGCTGCAGATCCCGCCTGCGTAAACTCTGAGGCGTCGATATGAAGAGCATCGTTAGCCGCATCATCCACGGCTTCAAGTTCGATCTCGATCAGTTGGTTTGGCCGCGCTAGCTGGCAAATGGGGACCAACGTTACAACTGGGTTTATCCCAGATAATGCACTCTCAAATTCGCACCTTGCTTCATTAATTATCGTGCTATCAGTCACATAAAGCCGGGCACGAACAATGTTTTCGAAAACGCCGTCTGCTGCCCCCATGCTGCCACGTGCAAGCTTGAGTATTGCGTCAATTTGCGCTTTGACGTTTTTACCCAATACGTTACCGTCGCGATCGATAGCTGTCGTACCAGACTGGAGAACAAGCTCGCCTGCACGTAACGCCCGCGAGTAGTGGGCCAGACCTTCCAGAGGTCGTCCGGAACTAACGTTAATACGGGGCTCGGATGTCATATATTTTCAACCGTATAAATTGCCGTTAAATCTGCGAAAACCACAAGTATGCCACTCCGAGACACGATTGTCGGTCGAACGAAGTCCAGATGAGTAGTCCCCGCGTCTTGAGATAGTTATAGGCAACCTAGATCATTCCAAATACCCATTAATATAGTTCATCGGCTAGAATTGCCGCTTGTCGCAACCGGCCGTCCACTGCGACGCACGCGAGCGTAAGGGGGAAAGGAATGTCGAAAATCGGAAGTAGCGAAACGGAAAATCTCAAAGTCGGGATCGTAGGTGGCTCGATTGCTGGGTGCGCGGCCGCGGTGGAACTTTCTAGAGCGGGTTTCGATGTCACGCTGTTTGAGCGTTCTGGAAATGAGCTCAAGGATCGTGGCGCCGGGATAGGCGTTCCACCCTCGGTAGTGGAGACTTTTATTAGCCGCGACTTAGTTGATCATGATATTCCATATTTTCGATTGGACAAAATGTCCCGTATCTGGCGCTCAGCAGATGAGCCTTACCATGGCTATGTAGCTTGGGACCAACCGGCACAACTTGGCGTGCTGAACTGGGGTGGGCTATATAATAATTTGCGCGCGAGAGTACCTGATGCAATCTATCGGCCGAATCACAATGTTGTCGCGCTCCAACAGACCAATCCTCAGCAGGTTGAGGTTATATTAGCCAACGGCGCCACACATAAGTTTGATCTCGTAGTTTGCGCAGATGGCTACACTTCGTTGGGTAGATCCACCTTATTCCCCGACGTGACCGTAGATTATGCCGGGTACGTATTGTGGCGCGGATTTATCATGGAACGTGAGATCGGTAAACCCAAACCTTTGGATGACGGTGTGCGCTGCCTCGGATATCCCGGCGGGCATGGTATTTTCTATTTCGTGCCAGGCCCTGACGGATCCATAGAACCAGGTGAACGCCTAGTTAATTGGGGTATGTATATAACAATCCCCGAAACGGAGATCGCGGACTTTCTAACCGACAAACAAGGAATTAAACGTACCGGATCATTATCGCCCGGCAGTATGCCCACGGCCACCCAGCGCTCGTTAAAAGATCAGGCCCGCGAGCGTATTCCCGACTATTACGCCGATATAGTCGAGAAAAGCCCGGATACGTTTGTTTACTCTATTTACGACTGTCAGGTGCCAGCGTACCGAATAGGACGGATTTGTCTCGCAGGTGACGCTGGCGCTTTCGCTCGACCTCATAGCGCCGCCGGCGCATTAAAAGGAATCAATGATAGTGTCACGCTCGCAGATGCTCTTAAATGTCACAGTTCCGTAGGTGAGGCGCTAGCGAAATGGGATTCAGAACGTACGGCTACTAACAATGGACTAGTTCAGTTTGGCAACCAGTTAGGTCTAGCATTGGTTCAACAGATCCCCGATTGGTCCAAAATGAACCCTGTAAGCATGGAGGAATGGTTTAGCGGCATTGTCACAATCGCAACCGAGTACCTACCGGCAACGCCTTAAATTGACGCTTCTGCGACAATTTGCCGCTAATCATGTTTATTTCCTCGAACGGTCCTGTAAGCTGTTCGAACTAACTAGTTTCAAAAACCGAAAAAATAGGGGGTACAATCGTACCTGATTTTTTGCAAATGGAGAGACGTCATGAGTGTCTATGAAAAACGCACCTATTCTATAACCGTAGGGCGTATGGCAGACGTCCTTCAACTCTATACGGAGCAAGGATGGCCAGCGCTTGAGGCCGGTGGTTTCAGCGAGAAACTTGTAGGTTATTTCGTTAGTGATACCGGTCCACTACACCAACTTATTCATATATGGCGTTTTGACGATGATAACGACCGACGCGGTTTTTGGAAACGATTATTCGCGGATGAGAAATTTATGCAATTCGCGCCAAACATTAGACCCCTCATTAAAAAGCAAGAAATACAACTAATGCTATCGGCACCGTGGGGTCCGAAACCGTAAGATACATAGTCAAGTCAATTCGACTCAGTATACGACCGACTATGACTATCTATGCCTAGCTCGAATAACGAAATCGAGTCTCGCTACGCTTGGTTTCGCTTGTTTGCCTCGCTTACGTTGATCACAATCGGTGCAGTGGGCATGTACGCAGTAATCATCGCCATGCCAGTGATTGAATTAGAATTTGGCTTGACTCGTTCGCA
>DPMX01000183.1 GCA_003540955.1 Gammaproteobacteria bacterium | reverse complement strand
CCAGTGAGCGCCAGTCCGCCGCGGACCTCGCCGCTTGCGAACTTCGGCAGATAGTTTTGTTTTTGTTCCTTGGTGCCAAAACGCTGTACCGCGGCCGCCATGATCAGGTGTGAATTGAAGATGCCGGTGATTGACATCCACACAGTCGAGACCCGTTCAACAATCTTGGCGTAGGTCGATGCAGAAAGTCCAAGGCCACCATACTCGGGATCGATGATCGCCCCGAACAGGCCAAGCTCCTTCATCGCTGCAACAATATCCTCGGGATACTCATCGTTGGCTTCGAGCTCGTGCGCGTAGGGCTTGACGTCGCGCTCGAGAAAGCGGTCGATGCTATCGAGAATCAGGGCATCTTCTTCGCTGGTGCCCTCGAAGTAGTTCCGGCGATCTTCAGCCTCGCTGCTCATGGCTTTCCCCGATGTGCCGATTACGACGAGATCTGGCCGGCAACGTCACGCGCGTTGTTGGCAGTATCCATGCTGAGAATGGCGTCGCGGACGCGGTCGGTGGCGCCGTTAGCAATCTCAATGTTGCCGACGAACTTCTCAATGATTTCTTCGTTGGAGATCGGCCGGTCAGAGTTGCCACGGTTGATCGCCTCACGCTGCCGTATCTCACTGCCGTCGTTCATCTCGACCACGACCTCACCGGAATAGTATTTCGGAAATCCTGAGTCGTGATCGATCTCATAGTCGACGCGATCTGCCAGCGACAGGATCTCCGGATCCTGCAGCGAATCATCGGTCAGTTCCGCGAGAGTGAACTTACCGCGGGTAATTGCGGCGGAGACCAGGAACGGAATGCTGAACTCGGCATCGTATTCATTTTGCGGGCGTCGCTTATTTGTTACAGGCTCACACACGGTCTTGACTACTTCTTGCGGCACTAGTGCGCGGACGCGCTTGATGTCATCCGCCCTAATCTCGTTTTCGCGGATCAGGCCGAGCGCAGCGTCGATGCAGCCATGCGTGAAATGACAAGCAGGGAACGGCTTTATTGCCACGTTCTCGATCTCCCAGGTCTCGCGGAGTCCTGCGGTCGCCAAGCTGAGATCAGAAGCGGCGTTGTACTCGGGGTGGCTGAGATAGGCGTTGAACAGTCCGAACCTGCCTTCGTAGGGGCGGCTCGCGCCGACATAGCCTTCCTTGGCAAGAAACGCGGCGGTAATACCGGAGACTGCTGCCCAACCCGGGTGCATCCGTTTGGTCCAGGCGCCGTCTTCGAGAAATTCGAGGCTTCCGGCAGCCATGCTGAGAACAATCCCCTGGGCCATCGTCAGTTGCTTCTCGTTGAGACCAAGCAGGCGACCAGCAACCAGCGAGCAACCGAAAGATCCCATCACGCCCGTCGGATGGAATCCGATCTGGTGGAGTCCGCCCTTAACCACCATGCCGAGACGTGCGGCAGCCTCGACACCGATGATATACGCGATCAGCATGTCTTTGCCGCTAGCGTTGACGTGGCCAGCCGTTGCGAGGGCGCAGGGGAAGGTGCTTGTGGTAGCGTGAATGACGCCGGCGCTATGGGTGTCGTCAAAATCGAGACCGTGGCAAAGGATACCGTTTACAAGAGCGGCATCCCGCAAAGAGAGCTTCTTGGATGAGCCGATGACAGGACTATCGCCGCTTTCGCTCAGCGCCTGCGCTGCTGCCATCGCCACCGATGCAAAATGGTAGGTACCTGACGCGTGAGCAATCCCAACGCTGTCCAGAACCAGGTGCTTGGCCCGGGTGCGAACGGATTCGGGAATGTCCTCGTAGTGGAGATTCGCGGCGAACTCGGCGAGTGAGTTAGCTATTCCGTTAGCGGGTATCGCTGAAGCAGCCGCACTAGTCATCTCTTAATCCTCCTGGTTAAACAGAATCCCCCCCCCGCGGCGAATTCTCAGGCTAGTCTACCAGCATTCCCGCGGAGCGGTAGCCCCGTAGCTATCAACTGAGCGCGCGCCACGAGTGCATGGCCCGTTACATTGACGCCACCATGGCGACAATGGTTTCGCAGCCCTACATCAACGACATGACTATAATGACAAGTGGCATTCGGCCGTGGTGTTTTAATGAACTTTTACAGTAATAATAAATAATTTTCTATGAGATAAAATAGATCAAATAATACATGGATATAAATTTTATAATAAATGAATAAAATATAATATATATGTATAATAAATGCTATTTAGTTAATATTAGCTTTCCATTACTAGTTTTTCTTAATCGGTATACTGATTTTCCGTGATTAATATTTAGCTCATCATCACCATTAAATAGTTCTTCGCTCAATATATCGCGAATACGCTTCTCGCCAGTACGTTCTGTTTCCGAGGGCGGAGGGTCTAGCCTATTGGGTATAAGGTTACCGGGGGGTGTATTCCTCATCTGCACTTTTACCTAGCTGAGAATCATTCGCAATAATGTTGACTGGTATATCACGAAATGGTATAAATGCGAATGACATGCATTAGCAATAATGATCAGGTCGAATTGAAGGCCAACCCATAATACCGGCCCCGATCGATTGCCTACTAAATAACAGGAAATGTTATATAGTAACAACGTGTCTTGTGAGTGAGGTTCATCTGGAGGACAAACTCCTGCCGACTAAGGCAGGGGATTGGTCCAGATGAAGTTTTAGTGAGTAGGGCAAGCCAGCCGAACTGCCAGCCAGCCCCCAACCTGCATTAGTACATGCAGAGAGTAGCGTTTATGGGGATGACTTTTGATGTTGGTGGCGGTTGCAGTAACCTCCCAGATATTGTTCGTCTACAACAATTCAAAAGTCTTCCTTCTATAAAGTTTGAGTATAGGAGAAGGCTAATGAATTCCGGCTTGTCTAAACTAAAGGCGTTTCTAACAACTACGTTATCCTGTATTTTTGCACTGACGATATCTTCAAACTTCCATGAAGCATCTTCTGCGGATTTGAACAAGTATGTAGGTGTTGACTTTACAGCAGAGTTTGTTATCGGGACCTATGAGGACGACACAACAACAGATTCTACCGAAAACAATCCAGAAATGCGTGCAATGGGTGAGCTGCACGTCGATGGGAAGTTTAAAGCTGATAATGGATTAACCATTGGTGGCGAAATAGAGCTCGATGCCGATAACGACGGTACCAACAACATCGATGAGATATATATGTATGTCTCAGGTTATTT
>DPMX01000058.1:6068-9386 GCA_003540955.1 Gammaproteobacteria bacterium | reverse complement strand
CGGACTTACCGAAAATGAATTTCGCCAAATCGGCGCAAGGGTAGTGCCGCCGGCGATCGTTCGGCGTGGTTCCTACATCGCATCTGGTGTTGTCCTTATGCCGAGCTACGTTAATATCGGTGCCTACGTGGATTCTGGCACAATGGTCGATACGTGGGCGACAGTCGGGTCGTGTGCCCAGATTGGCAAGAATGTTCATCTGTCTGGTGGAGTTGGTATCGGCGGTGTGCTTGAACCACTACAAGCGAATCCAACTATCATCGAAGACAACTGCTTCATTGGCGCCCGTTCTGAAGTCGTCGAGGGCGTGATAATTGGGGAGGGTTCAGTGATATCAATGGGTGTGTTTATCGGTCAAAGCACAAAAATTCTGGACCGTGAAACAGGCACAATCACTAGTGGTTACATACCATCGGGGTCTGTAGTCGTCTCTGGAAACCTACCAGCACCGGATGGCAGCCATAGTCTATATTGTGCGGTGATAGTGAAACGTGTAGACGCAAAAACCCGCGCCAAGGTGGGAATCAATGAGTTACTGCGTGATATCTAATCACTTACGAAGCTAGACACGTACAGCCTGCTTTAATTTTTAATATCGAGGTAGAGAGCCCACTCGATAATCAGCGGCGCCGCATTAGGACGTGTTGCTCAGTTGGAGGAACCGCGGTGATGGCTCAAGTTATGCCTTATACAACTCAACAACGCTTGCATTGTCTCCGGCACCTACAACTTGTTCTACGATATCAGCGATAAATTCAGCTAGCTCATCGACCAGTGCTGCATCTTGACCTTCGACCATAACCCGTATCACGGGCTCGGTACCTGAAGCGCGAATTAGGATTCGACCAGTATCACCTAGCCGTCTTTCGGCGTCTGCTATTGCGGCGGCGATGGTCTCACAATTCATCACATCTTGACCGTTACCTAATCCGACGTTGATTAATCGCTGGGGAAATTTATTCATCCCGGCCTTTAGCACGCTGAGTTTGTGGCCAGTGCGCACCATCGCCTCTAAGGTTTGAAGCGCCGAAATAATACCGTCTCCTGTGGTAGTCAAATCAAGGCAGATAATATGGCCCGAAGGTTCTCCGCCAACGTCCCAGTGATTCGCTTGTAGCATCTCGAGGATGTTTCGGTCACCGACATTAACGCGCGTAAAGTCTATTCCCAGAGCCCGTACGGCACGCTCGAAACCTAGATTACTCATTTGCGTTCCTACAACTGCTCCTCGCAATGAGCCCCGTTGGTGCCGATGGTGTGCGATAATAAACGTGAGCTCGTCTCCGTCAACCACAGCGCCTGTAGAATCCACCATGATCAGGCGGTCTCCATCACCGTCTAAGGCGATCCCGGCATCTGCACGCTCGGCCAAAACTGTTTGTTGAAGGGTTGCGGGACAGGTCGCACCGAAACCGTTGTTAATATTGAAACCATCTGGCTTGTCGCCGAGCGCGATCACATTCGCACCAAGCTCTGCCATAACTACCGGCGCTATGTGATAGGTCGCGCCATGGGCACAATCAACGACGATTTTTAAACCAGTAAGATTTGCATCGCTGGAGAAGGTGCTCTTACAGAACTCAATATAACGCCCGGCAGCATCAGTCACTCGATGAGCCTTACCAAGCTCTCGCGAGGTTACAGATTCCATCGGCTGTTCGAGCTCTTTTTCGATCGCACATTCAACGTCAAATGGCAACTTCGACCCATTGCCGCAGAAAAATTTAATGCCGTTATCTTCGAATTTATTATGTGACGCACTGATGACAATCCCAGCCTGCGCATTAAAGGTTCGCGTTAGATAGGCAACCCCTGGAGTTGGCATTGGCCCTAGCAAGTACGTATCAACGCCCGCGGCGGCAAGACCGGCTTCGAGCGCCGACTCGAACATATAACCAGAAACACGGGTATCTTTGCCGATTAAAACCTTATTTCGGGCTGTGCTCCCACGTGTAAGAACCCGTCCTGCAGCCCACCCAAGCTTCATCACGAAATCGGGGGTGATCGGCGCTTGACCTACCGTCCCCCGAATCCCATCGGTCCCGAAATATTTTCGTTTTTGCTCTGACACTGTTCGCCTTTATTTTTTAACCCACCTCAAGATGCGTAGTCCTAATTACCAAAGCAAACGGCGACATGGTTTCCCGCGCAATACTAGTGCGAACTCGCTGGCCCACCGATCGTCGAGTCAGGCTTCGGCTCCTCCGTTTTATCGACCGCGGGCAATGGTGGGCCACCACTATCATCATCCATCCAGTCAGTTGGGATACGAGGCTCTTTACCCGCCATAATGTCGTCAATTTGATCACTATCAATTGTTTCATATTTCATCAGTGCCGCTGCCATCACGTGCAGCTTCTCGAGCTCCTCGGTTAAGATCGAATTAGCGCGAGCGTAATTTCGGTCCACGATAGAACGGACCTCTTCGTCAATCTTGTGGGCTGTTTCATCTGATACAGACTTGTGTTGGGTCACCGAATGTCCAAGAAAAACTTCACCGTCATCTTCGCTATAGCTCATTGGTCCAAGCCCTTGAGATAAACCCCACTTGGTGACCATGTTACGCGCTATTTCTGTAGCCCTCTCGATGTCGTTTGAGGCCCCCGTAGTAACTGACTCCTCCCCGAAAATAAGTTCCTCAGCTATACGTCCACCAAAGAGGCTCGAAATTGAACTCTCCAGACGCTCTCGAGAGTAGCTTAAGCGATCCTCTTCCGGCAGAAACATGGTTATCCCGAGCGCTCGCCCACGGGGGATTATAGAAACTTTATAAACCGGATCGTGCGAGGGGACCGTACGGCCTACGATCGCGTGACCCGCCTCGTGGTATGCAGTTAGTTTTTTCTCACTATCACTCATGACCATTGAACGGCGCTCGCTACCCATCATGATCTTATCTTTGGCTTTTTCAAATTCCTCCATATCAACTAGACGTTTGTCGCCGCGGGCAGCAAACAATGCCGCCTCGTTAACGAGGTTGGCCAAATCTGCCCCAGAAAATCCAGGAGTTCCTCTGGCTAACAGACTCGGCTTAACATTGTCATCAATCGGCACCTTGCGCATGTGGACTTTTAAGATCTGTTCACGGCCACGAATATCTGGTAACGGCACTACTACCTGCCGGTCAAAACGACCGGGCCGCAGCAGTGCGGGATCGAGGACATCTGGACGGTTGGTTGCGGCAATAACGATGACTCCTTCATTACCATCGAACCCATCCATCTCCACAAGGAGTTGATTCAGCGTTTGCTCGCGTTCGTCATGACCTCCCCCTACGCCAGCACCACGATGGCGTCCTACGGCATCAATTTCATCAAT
>DPMX01000058.1:3852-5748 GCA_003540955.1 Gammaproteobacteria bacterium | reverse complement strand
ATTTCATCAATAAAAATAATGCAGGGCGAGTGTTTTTTCGCCTGTTCGAACATATCACGTACTCGTGAGGCGCCGACCCCGACAAACATTTCCACAAAATCCGATCCAGAAATAGTGAAAAACGGGACTTTCGCCTCTCCCGCGATAGCACGCGCGAGTAAGGTCTTGCCGGTCCCTGGAGAGCCAACCATAAGAACGCCGCGTGGAATCTTACCGCCGAGCTTTTGAAACTTACCCGGATCAGACAAAAAATCGACAAGTTCTTTAACCTCTTCTTTCGCCTCGTCTACGCCGGCAACGTCGTTAAAAGTAACTCTAATTTGGTCCTCACCAAGCATACGTGCGCGGCTCTTACCAAACGATAAGGCACCGCGGCCACCTCCACCCCCTTGCATTTGTCGCATTAAATAAATCCAAACCGCTATGAGGAGAAGAAATGGGAACCAGGAGATGAATATCTGCATCAAGACTCCCTGTCGATCCGGAGGTTGAGCTACTATTCGTACATTATTTTCCAACAACATACCGATCAAAGGTCCATTGTCGGACTCCGGACTGTAGGAGAACAAGCGCGAACCATCATATGTTTCAAGCTCAATCACCTGCCCATCTAGATTGACTTTCACTACCCGCCCAGATTTGACCTCTTTTATGAAATCGGAATACTCCAATTCCTGTGTAGTACCATGTTTGGGAGTAAAATTTTGGAAAACAAGCATCAACACGAGCGCGATTACCACCCACAAGATCATATTCCGTGCCATATCGTTCACTTGCTCCAGTTCATCTTGTTTTAAAAAAAACTCTCATACAATCAACTATATACCAAATCCTTTTGCCACAACATAGAATTCTCTTGAATCCTTTCGCGAAGATCCCGGTTTGCGTCTATGAATCGAGGCGTAGGATTTCTTTAGATCCGCAATATAACTATCCGTTCCTGGGAATTGAAACACCTTTATCAGCATTGCGCCCCCGGCAACGAGCACCCGTTTGGATATTTCGCGCACTACCTCTGCCAGCCTTAAGCAATTTGCCTCATCCACGTCCCTTATACCAGTAATATTGGGGGCTATATCAGACATTACAAGGTTGACTTGACGTTCACCGAATTGAGCCGCAATTTTGTCCAATGTGCTGGACTCTCGACAGTCGCCAAGGACGAAATGCACGCCGTTGACTGGTTCCATTGGCAGCACATCCGTCGCTATCACCTTACCTCGAGGCCCAACCATAGCGGCAGCCAACTGCGACCATCCGCCTGGGCTCGCTCCCAAATCAAGCACGTAACTCCCTTCGTGGATTAATCGATCACGCCGAAGAATTTCTTGAAGCTTGAACGCCGCACGAGAACGATATCCGTTTTGATCACGTTGTTTTACATAGGGATCCGAAGACTGTTTACGAAACCATTGTCTGGTAGTAGATCTACGTGACGCCACCAGACAATCACTCCAATACCAACATGGATTTACTCGCTGGTCGTGACCAAGTACGAGTACTCAGTAGATCCATTCACAAAAATCATCATGAAGGTCAGGCCCATTAAATATACCGGATGTTAACTATTTCATACTGGATGTCGCCACCGGGCGCTTGCACCGTAACTTCTTCTCCACTCTGCTTGCCGATCACCGCGCGCGCGACGGGAGAACCGAACGATACCTTTCCTGCGCTGATATCTGCTTCATCCTCACCGACAATTTTGTAGGTAACCTCTACATCTGTCGCGAGATTGAGCAAATCGACTGTCGCGCCGAATATAACGGCACCCTGCGCATCCATCTTAGTTACGTCGATAATTTGAGCTTTCGATAACTTGTTATCGATATCTCGTATGCGACCTTCGGTAAAACTTTGTTGCTCTCGCGCAGCGTGATATTCAGCATTTTCTTT
>DPMX01000058.1:847-3557 GCA_003540955.1 Gammaproteobacteria bacterium | reverse complement strand
TGATATTCAGCATTTTCTTTCAAATCACCATGCGACCGTGCTTCAGCGATCGCTGCCGAAATACGCGGTCGATCCACGGTTTTCAATCGATGTAGTTCCTCGCGCAAACGCACCGCACCCTCCAACGTCATTGGCGCCTTATCCATCGATAAACTCCTCATGTAGGCCCTGCAAACGACGTACCGATTCCTGCTCGGCTCGAGATATCGCCATTACGGCCGCAGTCGCCCCAGCGATAGTCGTGGTGTAGGCCACGCGATGCAACAAAGCACCACGCCTGATTTCGAAAGAATCTGCGATCGCTTGTTCACCAATGGTCGTATTCACGATCAAATTAATCTCGTCGTTCTTTATCATGTCGATGATATGCGGCTGGCCTTCTTGCACTTTATTGATAGTGGAACACTCGATGCCCGCAGCTACTATGGCGCTTGCAGTCCCACGCGTTGCGACAAGTTCGAAGCCAAAAGCGTCAAGGTCGCGTGCCAAACTTACTGCTTCCATTTTGTCCTGATCACGAACACTTATGAATGCTACCCCTCGATTCGGCAAGGTCATGCCGGCCGCCTGTTGAGCCTTACCGAAGGCTTCGCCAAACGTAACCCCAACACCCATGACCTCACCAGTCGATTTCATCTCCGGACCTAACAAAGGGTCGACCCCTGGAAATTTCACAAACGGGAAGACAGCCTCCTTAACAGAATAGTAGCTCGGGACACGCTCTTTGCGTAACCCCGCGTCAATTAGCTTTTGTCCAATCATGCAACAAGCCGCAATCTTTGCCAGCGGCAAACCGATCGCCTTTGATACAAACGGTATAGTACGCGAGGCTCGAGGATTCACCTCGATAACGAAAATATCATCACCTTGAATGGCAAATTGCGTATTCATCAAACCAACCACATTCAGACCGCGCGCCATCGCATGGACTTGCTCTCGCATTCGATCTTGAATGTCACTCGACAAAGTGTGTGGAGGTAAAGCACAAGCAGAATCACCCGAATGCACTCCTGCCTGCTCGATGTGCTCCATGATCCCACCTATCACGATATCCTCACCATCGCTGATCGCATCGACATCGACCTCGATAGCACTTTCGAGAAAACGGTCTAGCAGAACCGGAGAATCGTTCGACACGGAAACAGCTTCCCGCATATAAGCCTCGAGTGCCGCGTCACTGTATACGATCTCCATAGCCCGTCCACCAAGTACGTAGGATGGCCTCACCACTATCGGATAACCGATCTCTGCGGCCGCGACAAGTGCCGCCGCGGGAGACCTAACAGTTCGGTTTGGCGGCTGGGAGAGCCCCATCTCTTGCAGAAATTGCTGGAAGCGTTCGCGATCCTCAGCCAGATCGATAGAATCAGGCGTCGTGCCAATAATTGGAACGCCCGCGCATTCCAAGTCCCGAGCTAGCTTCAACGGCGTTTGGCCGCCGAACTGCACTATCACGCCAAGCGGCCCCTCCAACGCTACAATTTCGAGTACATCCTCCAATGTCAAAGGCTCAAAGTAAAGTCGGTCAGACGTATCATAATCAGTTGAAACCGTCTCAGGATTACAATTGATCATGATCGACTCGTAGCCAGCTTCACGCATCGCCAATGATGCGTGTACACAGCAATAATCGAATTCGATCCCTTGCCCAATGCGATTCGGACCGCCGCCAAGAACGATGATCTTCTTATTCTTACTAGGCGCAGCCTCACACTCATCTTCGTAAGTTGAGTACATATAAGCCGTCACTGAATCGAACTCCGACGCGCATGAGTCCACTCGTTTATATACCGGCCGAATGCCTTGTTCAATCCGAAGATCTCGGATCTCACGTTCAGAAACCGCGACTAGCCGCGCAAGACGCGCATCGGAAAACCCTTGACGTTTCATTCTCCGCAAATAACCCGGTTTTAAGGCGGTAAAACCATCGGCTATCAGTTGTTGTTCCGAGGCTACGAGCTCTTCTATTTGCGACAAAAACCAAGGATCGATTTTGGACCGGCCGGAGACCTCAGCTAAGCTCATACCACGTCGGAAACCTTCGGCGACATACCAAATACGCTTGGGACCAGCTACATTCAGTTCGCGGTGAAGAGCCGACTCATTCAAAATCTCGATCTCATCTAGTCCACACTGCCCAGTCTCAAGCCCACGCAATGCTTTTTGAAAGGACTCTTGGAATGTCCGCCCGATCGCCATCACCTCACCAACGGACTTCATTTGGGTTGTTAGTCGATCGTTTGCTTGTGGGAACTTTTCGAAGGTAAAACGAGGAATTTTCGTGACCACATAATCGATTGTCGGCTCGAAAGACGCTGGGGTCGCGGCACCAGTTATTTCGTTTGCAAGTTCGTCTAGGGTATACCCGACAGCAAGTTTTGCGGCGACCTTAGCAATAGGGAAACCAGTCGCTTTCGACGCCAAAGCGGAGGATCGAGACACCCTTGGGTTCATCTCGATGACAACTAGACTGCCGTCTTCTGGGTTAACCGCGAATTGAACGTTTGAGCCGCCTGTATCGACGCCGATTTCTCGCAACACCGCTATCGATGCATTTCGCATGACCTGATATTCTTTATCGGTCAACGTTTGAGCCGGTGCAACAGTAATTGAGTCGCCAGTATGTACGCCCATCGGGTCAAGGTTTTCGATTGAACAAATAATAATGCAGTTGTCCCGATGATCGCGCACAACTTCCATTTCAAACTCT
>DPMX01000058.1:0-538 GCA_003540955.1 Gammaproteobacteria bacterium | reverse complement strand
CCATTTCAAACTCTTTCCAGCCAAGCACAGAGCGTTCTAGTAAGATTTCCGTCGTGGGCGACGCATCCAAACCGCGTTGACAAATTTCGGTAAACTCACTCCGATTAAAAGCCACACCGCCGCCGCTGCCTCCCATCGTAAATGACGGTCGAATAATCACCGGGAAGCCTATCTTCTGCTGCGCATCGTCTGCCTCGGCCATAGAGTTGGCAATAAAAGACTCCGGTGTTGCTAAACCGATTTTAGTCATGGCCGTACGAAATTTAAGACGGTCTTCGGCCTTATCGATCGCCGATTCACTCGCCCCAATGAGTTCGACTTTATATTCCTCTAGCACCCCTTGATGCGAAAGATCTAGCGCGCAATTAAGTGCGGTCTGCCCACCCATCGTCGGTAGAAGCGCGTCAGGACGTTCCTTTTCAATGATTTTTTTTACACTTTGCCAAGCTACCGGCTCAATGTAAGTTGCATCAGCAAGCTCTGGATCAGTCATAATCGTCGCTGGATTCGAATTGACCAAAATGACGCGATAACCTTC
>DPMX01000102.1:8135-10124 GCA_003540955.1 Gammaproteobacteria bacterium | reverse complement strand
CTGAAATATCCAAGTTGTCTGATTCTGGCAGAGTCTCTCGCCGGAAACGAGTATCCACGAGAGTTCTGAACACTTAGGACTATAGGCGCTATACGCCCAAGGACCGCATCGTCCGGAATTCGCATTCTCTCCTCGAGAGTAATATCTATATGAACACGCTCCCGGCTTACGATTATTATTACGACGAGTAGCGACTTGCACTAAAAGGTTGACTTATGTGACCGTTGTATACTGCTGCTTATGAGTTCCAAGCGCTTTTATGGCTGGCCCCTCGTCGCGGTAGGATTCTTGTTCTACGGTCTCGGGATCGCGCCTGCCTACTACAGTTGGGGTTTCTTCGCGCCCGAAGTCATAGCCGATCTCGGTATCACCCGACAACAAGTTGGAACCGTCTTCGGCGCATTTACCCTGATCTTTGCATTAACCAGCACTCTGTCCGCCGCGGTTATTCACTATTTCGGCCTACGCATGACCGTAACCGTTGGGGCTCTAATAAGTGCTCTCGGTTGGTTCCTAGTCGGACATGCCGAATCACTTACGCATATTTACCTGAGTTTTTCACTGCTCGGCGGAATCGGAATCGGGCTTTCAACCCTGTTACCTGCTCAAACACTCGCTGTTTATTGGTTCAAAAAATTCAGGGCGCGCGCAACGGCAATTATCTTATTGGGCGCTGCGGTTGTCGGTGCTCTAGTTACCCCGATCGATGCCCTAATCCTGCGTGGCGGGGATTGGAGAACCGCGTGGTTTTATATCTCCGCAACCTCAATTCTCGTTGCGATCATCGCCGTGGTATTCATCCGGAACCGTCCCGAAGATATCGGTCAACACCATGATGGAGAAGATACGACTGTACAAGAACCGAAAGGTCCACCTATCGATCAGGAAGTTTTTCTGGACGGTGCCAACACGATCAAAAAACGGTTCACCGTGTTGCAAGCAATTTGTACGCCGCACTTCTTAATTGCGACGCTTGCTGACATCGCGAATACCGTCCCTTGGCGTGTGCTTACTGTACACGGCCGTCTACATCTAGAGGATCTCGGATTTGCGCCAACGATCGCGGCCGCAATTCTCGGCGTCCGGGTGGGAATGAGCGGCGTCGGCCGCCTCTCCGGATCGCTCAGTGACTTCGCGCCGCCACCACGCGTGATGGCCCTTGCCCTCGCAGTGAGCGCTCTCGGCGTTTGCGGTTTGCTCTTCGCTGACACCCCTACAATCGCCTATGCTTGTGTGATATTCCTCGGTATCGGCTATGGAGCGGCATTCACGACCATACCCGTTGTATTAGCGAGCTTTTTCGGCCGTGAAGCGTTCGCCGCCACCTCTGGTGTGCGCCTTACTATCACGGGGGTTGTCGGGTTCATCGGCCCGATCTGGGCCGGAGCCGCCGCTGACAGTTCCGGATCCTATAACTCTTCCCTTATAGTCTTAACGGTTATCTGTCTAACTGGCTCAGTAATGATCTTCTTTTGCCGCGCACCTGAATACTGAGGTGACCGACACTGCGTAATTGCGGATCCTCATCCCATGCCCGAAAGTTCTCGTCCTACGGAATTAGTCGTCTAGCGAAAATCGCAGCCATTCTTTCTCTCAAGCATCCCGAAAAGACGAATTCTAGACTTGTTGACGCAGATCAACGAGAATCAAAAATCACCCACACACGACTTGCGGGAGTAGCTAAGTCATGACCTACACAGTGCTTGCGAGTAACCCTGACACGAAAGAGATAGGCATCGCGTCAACAACGATCACCATCAACTTCAGCCGGACATTCCCGGTTCATCGCCACCTGCTGCCGCATATGGATGACAAGGGGATCATCGTCGCACCGATGGCGACTATCCATCCACAGAACGGTCACAAGCTTTGTGACCTACGTGACGCTGGCGTCAGCTGGGACGATATGGAGGGTGAACTCGAAAAGCAGGACGAAAACTGGAGTTGGCGACAGATCGGTGCCGTCACCGCGAATGGCGACACCTGGGT
>DPMX01000102.1:4087-7804 GCA_003540955.1 Gammaproteobacteria bacterium | reverse complement strand
GTGGGACCACGCGAGCCACATCGTGGCCGATGGATCAATTGCCATGGGTAACTATATGGACGGACCAGGACCAGTGAAGGCTATGGCCAAAGCGCTAGAGGATAACCGGGGGGAGGCCATGGACGAACGATTGCTCCGGGCGCTCGAGGCTGGCAAGGCGGCCGGCGGACAGGGACAGCCCGATATCGGATCAATCCCTGAGTCGTGGGCGATGATCCAGGTCTTTAACGGCAAGCAGCCGTGGCCAGCCGTTGACGTGAGGGTCGATTTCGACGTTGAGCCGGTACCGAAGCTACGACGCCTTGTGACGCAGTTGAAGAAAATGGACAAGGTGCTACACACCATGTCCTTCGATCCCTCGAAGACCTTTGACGTCTACGGTGTGGTGTTCGATATGTACAATGCCCAAGTCTGACCTAAGCAGCATCCTTTCGGAGGTGCATCAATGAGTGCACTGACCCAAGAGAACTGCTTCGAGAGAAAATGGAACTTAGACCATCCGGAACTGGGTACCGGACCGGTTTCTACGGATCCTTACCTCAGCCCAGATTATTTTGAGCTAGAGCGCAACGCCGTGTTCCGGCGCAGTTGGCTAAACCTCGGACGGGTAGAAGAGATCCCCAAAGTTGGCGACTACCTCGCTAAAGATATAACCGTATGTAATGCCTCAGTTATCGTGGTGCGGAGCCGCGACGGCACGATTAAGGCATTCCATAACGCGTGCCGTCACAGGTCCAATAAAATTGCATGGCAAGAGAAAGGCTCGTGCCAGTCATTCAACTGCAAGTTTCATGGTTGGAGCTATGATCTAGACGGGCGCCTTCAATTCGTACCTGACCAAGAATGCTTCTACGGTCTCGACACGGGTTCAAGTGGCCTCTTACCCGTCCATGTAGACACATGGAACGGTTTTATCTTTGTTAACCTGAATGATGTGCCATCGGAGACATTGCGCGAGTACTTGGCTGAACTCGGCGACCGGTTAGACGACTTCCCGTTCGACGACATGACGACTAACTACTGTTACCGAACAGTCCTCGACGCGAATTGGAAAACGGCAATGCATGCATATAACGAGTTGTACCACCTTGGGTTTGTGCACAAAGAAACGGGCGGGACCTCTATGGTTGGGAAGGAGAATATGTTCGGGCGCCCAATATGGGTCGGCCTAGGTAGTCGTCATCAGACAATCTCCGTATACGGAAATCCAAACCACCAATTGACGCCGGTAGAAGCATTGGCGGCAAAGTTCGGACCCATGTTTTCACAAGGCGCTGTTGGAGGTGGATCTGGACTGAATCCCGACGCCGCAGATATGTGGGCCGCTGATGTAAATGTATTCTTTCCCAATTTTTTCGTCGACACGTTCATGGGATCATATTTCACCTACAACTTCTGGCCGCTATCGCATGAGCAAACACTTTACGAGTACCGGCATTACACGCTGAAGCCGGAAAACGCAGCCCATCGGTTCACGAACGAGTTCAGTCGGATCTGGCTCCGCGAATTGTTGCTCGAGGACATGAAGACCATCGAGCAATCCCAGCAGGGACTCAATTCGCGTGCAGTGACGCAGATCCATCTTGGAGATTCTGAGATCGGTGTGCGTCATCACTTGAAAGTGGTTGATACTAGTGTGACGGAACTTAAGTGTAGTGTGCAGAAGGGGGTTTAAGGTGGTAAGCGAAGAAAAACTATTACCTCATTCTTTTAAAGACCTCGAACCGTTAGTTGAGGAAGGGTGGAGCCTCGGTACCTGGACCGAGCGAAATGCCCTACGCCACGCTAGTACAATGGAAGAGTTAAGTTCGTTCTATGATCGTCTGATGGCCCGCGCTGAGGATGTACTTGCGTACCTAGCAAAGATCGACCTCGAAGATTTAGAACCACAAGATCTTCGCCTGCTCCAGTTGATGTTGATGCTACCAGAAGCCTCCTTTCCGGTGGAGCGCCACGGACAACCAGCAACGCCGGACGGCGTTGACACGACGCGGTTTCCGCAATGGGATCCGAGACCACCTGCGCTGGTGCCGTAAATTTTGCACCGGCGCCACCCGGTTCAACCAAATCCAGTTACTCCGACGAACGCCTCGCAGTTATCCACGCCCTCTTCAATACTTGGAGGAATTGGCTTAGAAATGCGGTCAGTGAGGCCACTACCCTCTAGGCTAGCGACATCCTTAAGCAATCCAACTAGCACGCAGTTCACGCAGCATTAGCGACTCGCCTCGACGTGAAGTCGTCGATAGTTACGAGCATCAACACGTTTTCGTTGTCATCAAGAATCTCAAACAATCTGCCGTCAGGGGCGTACATGTTGAACAGTAGCAACGAACCCGCGGGGCCAGCGTACTCCATATGCACCTCGCCCGGGGGTTTATGAGAATAGTCGCCCGCAGCTCGAATGCGATGTTCACCTTCGATACCATTCTCGATATCGATCAGATGGTGTTCACCTTGCAATACCGTTGTCGTCGTCTCGACCAAGTGCCGATGAAAATGGCAATATGCATTTGGCGCCCAGCGGAATAACATATCGATATGCCCATCTGCGCGGGTGTTGAGTACTGCGGCCCAATAGTCGATCGGATAATCGAATGTGGCGTCGCCAACAAGATGCATCCAATCAATGGTATCGTCGTCATATAGCTGCACGTACTTTCCCCTTTTCGGATTAATCCGACGATTCTGTTTCAAACGATATGCTAGCGTATAGTTCCGACCTTGTCTTCAGCGGCTTACCGAGACATTAGTTAATCAGAAGAGCACTTATAACAGGAAAAAAATGATTGAGGACATCGTGGTACTGATGCAAGCTGGGCGCGACTAAATCAATGTATTGAGATCGATGACAACTAAACATACAGCATCTCCCACATCAACATCGCCACCGCGACCTCAGGCACCTTGGCGGATTGGCGTTGACGTCGGCGGAACCTTTACAGATCTGGTTCTCGCCGACGCGACTGGTGAAACCTGGGTGGCAAAGGTGCCATCCGTCCCGACGGATCCGAGTCGCGGCGTCGTATCGGCAATACAGCGGGTCGCCACCGATTTAACACTATCGCAGCAGCAGGTTCTGGAATCGTGTACGTTGTTCGTGCACGGGTCGACCATCGCCACCAACACGATGTTAGAGGGCAAGGGTGCAAAAGTAGGCCTGATCACAACCGATGGATTTCGAGATACGCTCGAGATCCGACGGGGCTTGCGTGAAGACCAATTCAATCATCGTCAACCTTACCCACCGGTTTTAGTACCACGTTATCTTCGCAGGTCGATTCCGGAACGAATTGACTCTACTGGTAACGAAGTTCTGCCTTTGAAGCTCGACGAGCTTAAGGACGTCGTAACCGCTTTCGAGGCAGAAGGCGTCGAAGCCATCGCAATAACGTTAATGAATAGTTTTCTCAATGATACTCACGAATGTGAACTAGCCGAAGCGCTAAGCGAACTGTGGTCAGGTAACTGGATTACTCGGTCAGCAGCCGTATCTCCACTAATGGGAGAATACGAAAGAACATCAACCGCTGTCGTAAATGCCTCACTCCTCCCCCGTATCGCAGCTTATTTGCGCTCACTCGACAGCGAGCTCGCAGCGACCGGGTTGCGGCGGCCTATCTTGTTGGTGCAGTCCAACGGCGGTGCTGCCTCGGTGGAACAGCTCGCGGGGCGTCCGGTGAATCTTCTGCTAAGCGGACCCGCCGCTGCGGTGGG
>DPMX01000102.1:0-3795 GCA_003540955.1 Gammaproteobacteria bacterium | reverse complement strand
CCCGCCGCTGCGGTGGGCGCACTGAACTTGTATCGACAAGCAGTAGATCGCGCAGCTGGGACGACCGGAGACGAGGGAAATTTGATCTCAATGGAAATCGGCGGCACATCCTGTGATGTGCTCATGATGTCGGGCGGTAAAGTCGGCACGCGCGATGACGTTATGGTCGCGGGGTACCATGTATCGACGCCTGCAATTGACATACATACGGTCGGAGCTGGCGGGGGCACAATTGCCGGCGTCGACGATGCCGGACTCTTATATGTTGGACCCGAAGGTGCAGGGGCCGATCCAGGCCCGGCGTGCTATGGGTTAGGCGGTAAACGGCCAACGGTGACAGATGCCCAATTGGTGCTCGGCCGCCTACGTCCTGGGAAGTCGGCAGGTGGCACCCTCGATCTCGATCTCGAAGCCGCGCGTCAGGCCATTCACACAGAAGTAGCTAAGCCACTCGGCATGTCGATCGAAGAAGCATCAGCCGGCATTATCAACTTAGTCGAACAACATTTACTGCATGCGGTCGAGCATATCTCTATAGAACGAGGCCATTCGCCGCGGCGTTTTACGCTGGTTGCCGCCGGCGGTGCTGGCCCGATGCATGGCGCCGCAGTCGCAAGTGGCCTCGGTTGCAGTCGAGTGTATGTGCCGCGTGACGCCGGTGCGCTGTGCGCTGTAGGCATGTTGCATGCTGATGTGCGTCAGGACTTCGTGCGCTTTATGATCGGATCGATTGACGAACTTGCCTCGGCCGATGTGAACGCCGGATTCATCGATCTGGATGCCCAAGCGACAGAAGTTATGGGTAAAGAGGGTTTCGCGACCGATGAAATTCAACTGCACCACGAATTGGAATTACATCATCCAGGGCAACTCTGGGCGATTCGCGTGGCCGTACCAGGTGGTGTAGTGGATCCCGTCGCAGTGCGCGCTTCATTCGAAGTGGAATACAAACGGCTCTACGGCCATATCCAGAAAGGCGGGACCATTATGGTGTCCTCACTTAGGCTCACAGCCGCGGGCTCCACCGGCGAAGTGGCAGTATCAGGTGGGGCACAGGGCGTCGATCGACCGGAAGTCATCGAAACTCGCTCGGTTTGGCACGGTAACCATGGCTGGCAACGCACACCGATATATGATGGCGCTGATGTCCGGCCCGGTCACCGGATCGACGGGCCGGCACTGGTTGAAGAACTTACTACCACCGTACTGGCAGGTCCGGGCGATGCGCTGTGGGTCGACAAAGACGGTAATTTCTTCATCGACGTAGCACCGGCCGCGAACGCCAAAGGGACGGGCAGCAACCTGCAAACAGCGACAGGTAAACCGCTCGGTCTCGATCCTGTGGTATTAGCACTGATGCAAAACCGGCTCGATCAGATCACCCGTCACATGGGTTGGGTGATGACACGAACCGCGCGCAGCACAATTTTTAGTCAATCTCATGATTTCAGCTGCTTCATCACGACCCCAGACGGAACCCTAGTCGCCAATGCCGACGGTATCCCGATCCATACCGGCGGTGGCGGTTTCGCAGTGCGTGCACTAATTCGCCGTTTCGGCGATCGACTGAATCCTGGTGATGTGTTCGTCCTATCCGATCCTTACGTCGCCGGTGGCAATCACCTTCCAGATTGGGTTATAAGCCGTCCGATTTGGGTCACTGGCGAGGATGATCGACCAGTCATTGCCGGGTTTTGCTGCAACCGAGCGCACCAATCTGACATTGGTGGAGGCTTAGCCGGCACCTATAACCCAGAAGCGACCGAGATCTGGCACGAGGGTATTCGGTTGCCTGTGCTGAAACTTGTTGACCAAGGCGAAGTGCGAGATGACGTATGGGAATTACTGCTCATTAATTCACGCACGCCGGAGTTGCTCGATGGCGATCTGAGAGCGATGCTGGGCTCGACCCAAATCGGCTCCGAACGGGTGACCGCGCTCACCGAGGAACTTGGGATCAGCTCTTATCTCCGCTACCTCGACGGTGTGCTTGACCACGCGGAGCGCCGTATGCGGGCAGCAGTAGGTGATTTACCTGATGGCGTCTACTATGGAGAAGATTACAGCGACAACGACTGCTTCCAAAAAATGGATATCGCCATTCGCGTGACGCTGACCGTAACAGGTGACGAGCTGGTCGCTGACTTTAGCCAGAGTGATCCTCAAATCACTGGTTTTAAAAATAGCTCCCTTGCTAATACCTATTCCTCTGTTTTTCTGGCCATTGCTTCGTTCTTCGATACCTCTATACCACGTAATGAAGGAACTTATCGATGTCTGACCATCATCGCGCCCGAGGGCACGATAGTGAATGCAAGACCACCAGCACCGATGACTATGAACACCGTGTTCGTAGCACATGAGATTGTGCACGCCGTTTGGCGAGCCTTAGCCGAAGCCGATCCCTCTCGGGCATGCGCAGGTTGGTCAAAAACGATGCATGGCCATGTCACGGCACGCAAAGACGACGGCACCGCCTGGGTGATGTACCACTGGCATGCCATGGGCACACCTGGTGCAACGGCCGAACGTGATGGCTTTGTACAGATGGGTCATCTCATCACTCTCGGTGGGCTCGATCTGCCAAACCTCGAATTTCACGAGCAAATGTATCCAGTGCAATATATTCGGCAAGAGCAAAGAATGGACAACGCCGGCGCCGGGACAACACGCGGCGGCACTGGTGTGCGCTATGAAGCCGACGTGCTTGTGCCTTCAACCTGGTCGTTCCGTGCCGAAGGATTGGACACCGCGAGTGGCTACGGGGTGCAAGGGGGCATAACCGGCGGGGTCGGACTTGAAAAGATCGTTCCGGTCAATTCGGACACCGATGGCCCCGCGTTTGTTCCGCCGAAATACGGGGTGCGACGACTCGGACCAGCCCGTATGATCGCCGACACGCCGGGGGGCGGGGGTTGGGGAGATCCTTTTCAACGCCCTCCAGAGTTAGTCCTTCGCGACGTTCGCGACGAAGTTGTTTCCGTTGCTGCAGCCGCTCGCGACTACGGTGTCGTCATTAGCGACGACGGTCGTAGCTTTGATGCCGAAAAGACAACTGCACTGCGGGGAAAAAGATGAACTGTATCTCTCGCTCAGCGTCTATCAGTTACTGTCCGATACTTCTGTCTACTAGGTAACTGGGCCTTTCGACATCTGCCGTCGTGAATTCGTCCGCATGGGGTTCTTCAAACCGCATCGTGATAGGCAGAACGCCGGCCCACACGTCGTACGCATAGTCTTCGTCTTCGTCTGACGGAGGCCCGGAGCGAATTTTTGCTGACGCCTCCGTGATGGGTAATGACAAAATTGAAGTTGCGCGGATCTCTTTGTCCTTGAGTGGGCGCAATTGGTCCCATCGGCCTGGAAAAAAACCCTCGACAAAATTTTTCATCAGCTGGGTTTTTTTGTCATGATCGATAACCCTCTCAGGCGTGCCGAAGATTGTAACAGACCGATAATTGGCTGAATGATGGAATGCCGATCGTGCCAGTACGAGCCCGTCGAAAATGCACACATTGAGGCAGACATCGTTTTCCTGCCCTTTTAGATGGGACGCTGCGCCGGTAGACCCGTGCCAAAAAACCTGGTCCTGCTCGCGCCATTGCAGTGTGGGCACAATGGCGGGTTTCCCATCCCACATATAAGCGACGTGGCACATCGGCATTGCATCAAGAATCGAATGGATTGTCTCAATATCGAATCTGCCTCGCTCGGGTAAACGGCTGAGTTTCGTCCGGGTCGTCGGATTCAGAGTCGTCATAGTTATATCCTCGCGGTATGCAATTCAACTCTTAT
>DPMX01000101.1 GCA_003540955.1 Gammaproteobacteria bacterium | reverse complement strand
CTCGCGCACTCAGTCCACCTCAGTGATGGCCGAATTCCTAAAGGGCGAGTCCTCACGGCAAGTGATACTGATCGACTTCGTGCTGCAGGATTTAAATCAGTCGTTGCGGCACAATTAGATGAAAATGATGTTCCGGAGAATATAGCTGCGAGCCGCATCGGACAGGCGCTGCAATGCAACAGCCTCCGGGTCGAGGAAGCATCCACTGGAAGAGTCAACATTTTTGCGAAATGTGATGGGCTATGCGTAATTGACGCCGAGAGCATTAATCAGATAAATAGCTCACATGAGTCGATGACCATCGCGACGGTTCGACCTTACGAGCTGGTAAATGCTGGGCAACTGATCGCGACGGTGAAAATCATTCCTTTTGCAGTACCCTCCGACCAACTTGACCGTGTCTTATCACTCGCTAATGAGAAACAATTTGTGCTGTCGGTGCAGGCGTTCCGACCCCAAAAAGTTGGTGTAATTTTTTCCGAGCTGCCGACGGTCCCATTTAAAGGCAAAGAAAAAGCAATCCGTGTACTTGAGAATCGATTGACTCAAGTGGGCGGCAGCATCGACAAAATTATAGTGTGTCGACATGAATCTCAAGCGGTTTCGGAGGCGATCAGGTCTCACCTTGCTCGCGGCTGTAGACTAATCCTGCTATTTGGCGCATCTGCAATTGTTGATCGCGGTGATGTCATCCCATCTGCTATCCTGGAAGCTGGCGGCAAAGTTACCTATTTTGGAATGCCAGTTGAGCCCGGCAACATGTTATTGCTCGGATCCATCGATAAAGTCAACGCGGTAGGTCTACCCGGTTGCGCACGATCACCAAAATTTAACGGATTCGATTGGGTTCTGCAGCGTTTATTCGCGGGTCTGTCGGTCGACGGTAAAGACATCGCTAAAATGGGCGTTGGTGGGCTATTGAAGGACATGCGACGTCGTGAATAGGGCAATAGCATGAGAACTTAATGATCCGGCACAATGTGCTTGACATTATAGAAATCGAGCGCACCAAAACCAGGCCACCTCGCGTCGTAACAATATCGAGACCCTCCTATCTCTCACTTCACCGATTTACTTCAAAATGGTGGAAGCCTCCCGACAAATTCTCGCGCCAAACCCTTTATGCTCTATGAAACTTTCACTAGAAGTCACTCAGCCTCAGCGATGGGAGTAAAACCAAGTAGCACATTGCCGGGAAGTCCACCCCATTTACTATAACCTGACACAACATAAACCCAGCCGTCTACCACAACCGGACCCGAGGCGTCTAAGGCGCCTCCACGACCTTTTGCGCCGTTGACCGCTTCGAATTCGCGGACCGTATCGTAAGTCCATATGACCTTACCATTTTCGGCATCAAATGCACGCAGGTGTCCACTCATGCCACCAGCGAAGACAACCTCGGGAATCGCAGTTACCGCTGCAGTTTGTGCCGGACTACACTGGGTGCGCTCTCCACACTCTATCGGCGGAGCCTCCCATATAATTGAACCGTCATTCAAATCGAGTGCAACCACACCGCCTCCAACGTTTGCGTCTAACGCTAGTTTGGGATCTAGTAGATCCGGGGTATTCCAGCGCATATCACCGAGCGCGACATAAAGCCGATGCCCATCATTTGCAGGACCCCACTCGATGCCGCCGAGGATACCGCCCTCTGCCACCTTACGTCGCCACAGTAGCTTACCGCCGTTATCCGGATCGAGCGCATGCACCACGCCAGACTTTTGCGCGGCAATTAGTATGCGCTTACCGTTAATCATAGTGGTCAAACTTGGTGAACTGCCCATGTCGTAATCCAGTCCTGCAGGCGCTTCCGGACAATTCGTTCTATCCGATGTGCCGCAAGACATATTCCAAGCATCGCCGGCCAGCCCTTGATACGTCCATTTTATATCTGAGGTTTTGGCGTCGATAGCGAGGATAGCGTCGCTAGTTTTCGTCGCTGGATTTGATGCGTTCTCTCCGGTACCTACATATATCCTGTCGAGGACTGGATCGTACGTTGGCGCTGACCAAATTGTTGCACCAGACGGTCCAAAAGTAGGATTGCCCAATGAATTTTCGCCAGTCTTAATTGGCGTCTCTGCAATTGTATAGCGACGCCACTGCTCGGCGCCCGTGGCCGGATTCAGCGACACCACACTACCTCGAAATACACAACAAACAGCATCCGACGCCGCAACCAACGTCGATTCCGTAGCGGTAATTGGCACAAACAACTGATCACCGACTAAAATAAAGCTACCCATGAGTCGTGATGCGGGAAAGTCGTCAACGGTCCGTTGCCATATCACTTTGCCGGTCCTAGCATCAATCGCATATGCAGTACCTGCGAGATCGCCAAAAAATGCAACCGTTCTTGACGTGTCATCAATATTCACTGTGCCAATAACGATTGAATTTTTGACCGGGGCATCTGCTTGAAATTGCCAGTGAAGGCATGCCGTTTTTGCATCCAAGGCATAAACGCTGCCACTCCGAGAGCCCACAAACAGTCGCCCATCGACAACTGTTGGTTGCGACTCCGCGATCGTTTCCCCAGGAAATGCGAACGCCCACTTCAGTCCAAGTCTTGTTACTTCATATTTTGTGAGCTTCGCCTGCCCTTTACCTTGATAACGTTTATTATGGTTCCCGTTTCCCCAGCCGTTCCAATGGGGTGCTTCAAATAAATCCTTTGAGGGCCAATTTGTGGCGCGACATTCCAGCATCTGAGATGTGTTCCAATTAGGGTCGAATGGCGAACCAGTTATATACTCAGCTACAGCCACCCGCTCGGGTCCGTTCAATCTAAAATTGCCAACGACGCGCATCACTCCAGTCTCTAGTGAACGAATGATGGTTGCAGTCGGCATATCTGCCAGTGTAGCGCGCGTCGGAGTACGAGCGGCGGCGCTGTCGTGACAACTGGCACATTCAGTGCTATATAACGTTGCGCCATCGCGGGGTGCAGCGGCGCTAACGCTTGCAACAATCGACAGCAGCAGCGCTATCGCACCAAGTCGGGAAATGATAATTTGTGAAAATCGCATAACAATCCTCGTACTAATCCTGAAAATTAGATGCACAAAGAAGAGCTCCGATTGTAGAAGCAGAACAGATCATGTTTGTCGGTATTCCGGAAACCTCAAGAGAAAAGTTTAGATACTCTCCATCCTATCCACTCGCTGAAATCCACGAGGTAGTTTTAATCCGCGTCGAGCACGCTCAGAGCGATAACGTATAAAATCTTTCTCCTTCAGATTGACATGACGGCTACCGGCGATAATTCTAAGCACTCCTCCAGCTGGAATTACCGCCATGCTAAGCATAAACTCTTCGCGGTTTTTTAGTTTCGACGCTGGAATTTGTATCATCTTTAAGCCTTTGCCACGCCCCAATATTGGAAGTTCGGCCGCAGCAAAAATAACCAAATATCCCGTGTTCGTAAGACACGCGATCTCATCCTCTTCAGGATCATTTATCTCTACCGGCACAATTGCGCGGGCCACCCCTCGTACCGAGAGGACCGCCTTACCTGTCTTGCTTTTCGAATATAAATCGCCAACCGGCGCTATGAAACCGTAGCCCGAATCGGATGCGAGCAATATACCAGCCTCCGGATCTCCTGATATCACACCAACAAAATTTGTCCCATCTGGCGGTGACAGTCGCCCCGCTAAGGGTTCACCCATGCTCCTTGCCGAAGGAAAGGAATGAGCCGGGATCGAATAGCACCGACCGCTGACATCTAAAAAGACTGCCACCTGATTCGTACGTCCATGCGCAGCATCCTGGTATGCGTCACCTGTTCGAAACGCTAATTCACGTGGTTCTATTTCATGACCCTTGGCAGAACGCACCCAACCCTTCTCCGATAGGACGATCGTTATGGGTTCGGATGGGAGGAGGTCTGCCTCCGCAATTGCGTGCGCCGCTTCGCGCTGCACGAGCGGTGAGCGGCGATCGTCGTCATATTTGTTAGCGTCAGCCTTAATCTCATCTCGTACAAGCGTTCTCAACCTCCGTTTAGATCCTAAAATTAGTTTGAGCCGCTTACGTTCTACATCTAAATCACTTTGTTCGCCACGGATGCGCTCCTCTTCAAGTCGCGCAAGGTGCCGTAAGCGAAGATCCAATATTGCATCTGCTTGAGTGCTGGTTATTTTGAATCGTCTAATTAAAGCCGCCTTAGGTCTATCTTTACTTCGGATGATCTTGACCACCTCATCGACGTTAAGGAACGCAATCAGATACCCGTCAAGAATATGTAACCGGTCAATAACTTGGTCTAGTCTAAATTGCAGACGTCGACGAACTGTTTCGATCCGAAAATCAAGCCACTCTTTCAGTAATGTCCGTAAATTTTTCACCGAAGGTAACCCATCGGTCCCAATGACATTGAAATTGAGCCGATAATTACGTTCGAGATCGGTCGTTGCAAATAGATGTTGCATCAACTGCGCAACGTCGACCCGGTTAGATCTGGGCACGAGTACTATCCGCGTTGGAGTTTCATGGTCAGACTCATCTCGGATATCGTCCAGCATCGGCAATTTCTTCGCTTGCATTTGGTGCGCAATCTGTTCGATGATTTTGCTACCGGAGGTCTGGTATGGCAACGCGTTAATCGCAACCACGCCTTTCTCTATTTCATAGCCGGCACGCATTTTTATTGAACCGTGCCCGGTCTCATAGGCTTTTCGAATCTCGGCTTGGGGCGTAATTATTTCTGCGCTAGTAGGGTAATCTGGACCATGAATAAAAGCGCACAAGTCTGCTACTGTAGCCTTCGGCTTTTCCAATAGATGGACACAAGCAGTCGCAACCTCGCCAAGGTTGTGTGGAGGGATGTCAGTGGCCATCCCGACCGCGATACCAGTCGTCCCATTCAGAAGTAAGTTTGGTAAGCGCGAGGGTAACAACAAGGGTTCATCTATAGTTCCGTCAAAATTGGGCGCCCATTCTGTTGTACCCTGATCTAACTCGCTAAGCAGAATCTCAGAATACGCCGTTAGCTTAGCCTCGGTATAACGCATTGCCGCAAATGATTTTGGATCGTCGTTAGATCCCCAGTTTCCCTGGCCATTGATAAGCGGATAACGGTAACTGAATGCCTGAGCCATCAAAACCATTGCCTCATAGCATGCCGAATCACCATGCGGGTGAAATTTACCCAGCACATCACCTACCGTGCGAGCCGATTTTTTAAATTTCGATGTAGCATTTAAACCAAGCTCCGACATTGCATAGACGATCCGTCGCTGCACGGGCTTTAAGCCATCGCCAATATGGGGGAGCGCTCGATCTAGAATAACGTACATCGAGTAATCGAGATAAGCCTGCTCGGTGAATTCGCCAAGTGGTCGGCGTTCTATATCTAATACGTCGCTCATCGTGTTTAAGAACCCCCGATCAACTCAGCGAATTTAGATTCCCTTTACTTTCTAGCCATGCTCGGCGGTCAGGAGAACGTTTTTTTGCCAATAGCATGTCCATCAATTTTTCAGTCGCTCCAGTGTCATCAATTGTCAACTGAACCAGTCGGCGCGTTTCCGGTGACATCGAAGTTTCGCGAAGTTGTAGCGGGTTCATTTCACCTAGTCCCTTGAATCGTTGAACGTTTATTTTGCCTTTTATTTTTTCCGCGGCGATGCGATTGATGATTCCTGACTTCTCATCTTCATCCAACGCATAGAACACTAGTTTTCCAACATCTAAGCGATATAGAGGCGGCATGGCGACATAAACATGCCCAGCTTCTACAATCGGGCGAAAGTGCCGGAGAAACAAAGCACATATCAGTGTCGCGATATGTGCTCCATCGGAATCGGCGTCTGCAAGAATACACAGCTTACCGTAACGAAGGCGAGAAATATTAGACGCGCCTGGATCGACGCCAAGTGCGACCGAGATGTCGTGCACCTCTTGTGATGCAAGGACTTGATTAGATTCAATTTCCCAAGTATTTAATATCTTTCCCCGAAGCGGCAATATAGCCTGATAATCTTTATTCCGAGCTTGTTTCGCTGAACCTCCAGCCGAGTCACCCTCAACCAAAAACAGCTCCGTTTCGTCAAGATCCTGTGATGTGCAATCCGCGAGCTTACCAGGAAGAGAAGGGCCAAGGCCCCCAAGTTTCTTCCGTACAACCGATTTACTTGCTTTGATCCGGGATTGTGCTCGTTGCACAACAATCTCGGCGATACGATTGCCGGTCTCCGCGTGTTGATGCAACCAAAGGCTAAAGGCGTCGCGCACTACCCCAGTGACAAACGTTGAGCTGGAGCGCGAAGATAATCGCTCCTTAGTTTGTCCCGAAAACTGTGCATCTGACAATTTCACCGAAAGGATAAACGCGCAACGCTCGATAACGTCATCAGCAGTGAGCTTCACTCCACGTGGTAGTAAATTCCTTATCTCACAGAATTCGCGCACCGCCTCAAGTAAGCCTTGGCGCAAGCCGCTAACATGCGTCCCGCCTTGTAGAGTCGGTACCAAATTGACGTAACTCTCTGTTACCAAATCACCCTCATCTACTCGCCACTGCAAAGCCCAGGTCACCATTTCCTGTTTAACCGCAATATCTCCCTGGAATGGCACTGTTGGTAGCAATTCCGCACCTGGCATAGAGTCACTGAGATAACCCTCCAGGCCAGCCTCGTAGCGCCACTCGTCTTTAGAGTTTGTGCCTTCATCATAAAGACTCACTCGCAAACCTGGAGACAAAACCGCTTTAGCCCGCAGAACATGACGCAGTTTCGACAACGAAAATTTAACTGAGTCAAAATATTTTGGATCTGGCCAGAAATGTATGGTCGTTCCGGTATTTTTCTTGCGAACTTTGCCTGTAATTTTCAATCGCGTACGGCG
>DPMX01000191.1 GCA_003540955.1 Gammaproteobacteria bacterium | reverse complement strand
TTTTCGGATTAACCGGAACGTGGATCGATTGAATCGTTCGGCGGAGCGCATGGGTATGCCCACTGTTGATGAAGCCTTACACATCCAAGCCATTAAGACGCTGGTAGGCCTAGAACATCACTGGATTCCAGAGGTAGAGAATGCTTCGCTGTATATTCGCCCAGTAGTTATGGCGACGGAGCCCGTTCTAGAGGTTCGTGCAAGCCATGAATATCTGCACTACATTATTTTGAGTCCGGTGGGGCCATATTTCCCCGATGGGTTCAATCCAATCTCCGTATATGTTTCCCATGACCATGTACGTGCTGTCCGGGGGGGGACGGGGGAGGCGAAGACTCCCGGTAACTATGCGGCTAGTATTGCGATTTCTGAAGCCGCACGTGGCAAAGGTTGCCAGCAGGTGCTGTGGCTTGATGCAGTAGAGCGACGCTATATTGATGAGGTCGGCGCAATGAACATCGCTTTTGTTTATGGAGATAGGGAAATCCGAACGCCACCGCTCTCGGGCGCGATTTTGCATGGCGTAACACGAGATTCAGTATTGCGTCTGGCTCCAGACTTGGGATTTGATATGTATGAGAGGCCCCTGACGATTGAACAGGTTTGGCGAGATATTGAAAACGGACACATTACGGAGGCTTTTGGTATGGGTACGGCGGCGGTAATTGCACCGGTTGGCGCGATGGTCTACCGCGAGCGGGAAGCCACGTTAAATGGCGGGAAGACGGGCCCGGTTGCGCGCTGCTTGTATGATGCATTGACGGATATTCAGTATGGTCGCACCGAAGATCCCTATGACTGGGCTACAATAGTGCCAGTGGCACGGGATGAGTTACCTTCAATGGTGAGCTAAAGTGTAGCATTTGGCTCGCAATCTGGCCGAGGGATTGCCACAATTAGAATATAACGTCCGTGTAGATATGGGTACGGCGTCTAGAAAGAATGCTGGCCTTGATTAAGTCAATACCATGCGAGGTGATTTATGACGAACTCCATCTACAGTAAAGGTTGCGCGTGGATTAACGGTGAATTCATGCCAGTGAGCGAGGCTGCGATTCCGATTGCTGATACAGGATTTACACATTCCGACCTCACCTATGACGTTGTATCGGTTTGGAACGGAAAATTTTTCCGATTGGAGGATCATCTCAATCGATTCGAGCGAGGATGGAAGCGGCTCCGGATGAATCCTCCTCTTACTCGATCGGCGATGCAGGATATAGTTTTTGACTGCGTTGCCAAATCCGGTTTGCGAGAATCTTATGTCGAATTAATAGTTACCCGAGGGATTCCGTTGGATGGGGAGCGTGACATTCGAAAATTTGCAAATTGTTTTTATGCCTTCGCGATTCCATACGTATGGATCGCGAAACCGGAGCACCAGCTGAATGGGATTAATCTCGTTGTCGCAAACGGTGCACAACGTATTCCGACGACATCGATTGATCCAACGGTGAAGAATTTTCAATGGGGTGATTTAGTCCAAGGTTTATTCGAAGCCTATGATAGAGACGCTTTCACTGCGGTTTTGCTCGATGCTGATGGGAATGTTACGGAGGGCCCAGGCTTTAATATCTTTGCATATCATGAAGGCAGATTGATAACCCCACCTGATGGGGTATTACAAGGTATCACTCGTGCCACCGTCATTGACTTGGCTGATGAAATCGGCATACCGTGTTCGATAGAACCACTGAGTGCGGCCCAACTACGGACGGCTGACGAGATACTTTTAACAAGTACTGCAGGTGGTGTAATGCCAGTGACGGTGATCGACGGACAAACGATTGGTGACGGCGACCCTGGCAAAGTAACAATGCTGCTACGTGAAATGTATTGGGAAGCGCACGAACGTGTGCAATGGACCTCTCAAATAAACTACGAACAGCCGGCGTTAGAATCGATCGCGTAATTCGTCATCCGAGTGCGCGATTGAAGGAGCCTAACGTATCTTATTCCACACCGAGACCAGAGAGTTTTTTATAAAACTCTACCAAACATGGCGTTTTAATACCAAGGCGGCGGGCTTCAGTGAGTGCGAAACCAAGTGTTTCCTCTACCTCTAATGGCTTGCCTCGCTCTAGGTCTTGTAAGGATGACATTCGATGATCAGGTGCTGAAACGCACAACTCGTTGCCAACGCGCATTACGATTTCTCGGCCCCTATCCTGCGTCGCACTAGCAATACTCGCGACCGGCAACGGTGATTGATCGACGATCTGAATATTATTTGCGTGGGCGATTGCGGCCATCTCCTTGACTATCGAGGTCGCAAGTGCAGCATGACCTGGATCAGCGAGGAATCTTCCTGTGGTGCAACGAGTAATTACGGACAGGACTAACAAGGCTGTCCACCCTACAAACTTTGACCATTCAATCACTTGGATATTAGGTTCAGATTGCGTTTTGATCCCGCTTTGGTTGATAGTGGCAGCTATCATTCTGCTACGTTGACTTATTGTGCCGTTGAGTTCTCCAAGGTGCAGACACACATTTCGGGTGAAGTGTACTACTCCATTAGCCAGGAGTTCGCCACTTGTGTTTGCCATACAACCAAGCACCGTATCAGCGCCAAACCGCCGTATCAGCTGCGCGTTTTTTAATACGCCGTTCGCCACCGAGAAAACCGTGTCGAATCTATGTGGTGGTAGCGTGTCGATTACAGCTTCGTTGTCGTAAGTTTTTACCGTCATAATCAACAATTCGGCCGATCCTAAGAAACCAGGATCGCTGACGATTTTGCAGGACTCGGATAGAGTGGAGAGGCCGCACACAACGAGACCGTTTCGTTGTACCTGGACCCCGCGATTCCCTCGAGCGAGAACAGTGACGGAATGTCCTGCTTGAATAAGGTGGGTGGCAAGTATCGTTCCTAGTGCACCTGCTCCAACTACCGTAACTTTCATGGACAGTTGGCTATGTCTACAATCATTTAAAATCCGGCATTACTGCGGTGGCAAACAGTTCCATTGAACGTGTCGCCTTAGCTGGGTCTAAACCTGGAAACTGCATGTCCATAATAAAATCTGTACAGTGAAATTCCGTACAAAATCGCTCTAGTTTCTCGTGAACTTCTTCGGGCGTGCCAATTAGCATGGCATCTGCAGCGGGCGAATTACGTAGCTCTCTAGCGCTCGCAGCGGGTAGGGGGTTAGTATCCCCTTCAGCATCATTGGCTTCCGCTAGAATATCCTGATAGAACGTCATTAAATGCCACAGGTGGTCTTGACACTCTTCCCATGCTTGGTCGGTAGTCTCGGCAACGTACACCATGCGTAGTTGTGCGATGTTGAACTTGGCTGGATCATTACCCGACTCCTTAAGGGTTTCTATATATAGTGGTGCAGGATCAGGCCCTAGCGTAGCCATTAGGTGATATCCACTTTTAGCCGCATTTTTGATTGCTTTCGGACCGCGTGCACCTACCCATATTGGTGGGTGAGGTTGTTGCACAGATTTTGGTGACAGAGTCATATTCTTGATCTGCGTGTATTTGCCGTCGAAGGTCACTCGATCTTCAGTAAATAACTTTTGTATGATTTCGGTGCCTTCGCGCGTACGCTCGCCTCGAGTGCTACGATCCATGCAGAGTGCGTTCCACTCGTGATATGAATAGCCCTGACCTATCCCAAAATCAAACCGTCCGTTGGAAAATATATCAACGCAGGCCGCATCTTCCGCCGCGCGGACCGGGTGTTGGTACGGCAATATAACGATGAAGCTACCAATCCGAATTTGTTGTGTTCGGGCAGCTATTGCCGTAGCCGTCGGAAAGAGTGAGGGGTTGTAACCGTCTTCCGTAAAATGGTGTTCAGTTAGCCAGACATTGTCATACCCAAGCTCTTCACCGCGCACGATTTGATCGAGGATCGCGTTATAGAATTCCGGAAATGGCCTGCGCCACTTAGTGGGATTACGAAAGTCCTCCATAAAGCCGAAACGCATAAGTGTTCTCCGTTTTAAACCGAAAGAATGACGAGCCTATTGCGTGGTGTTGAAAGCGTCAATAACTGTTGCATCTATTTTTGGTTTTGTTTTCAGTTGTCGTTTTTTGAGGGGAACTCAAAAAGCACTAGAATTAGTTAACCGGCGCGGCATGTCATTGTTCTCATGGGTGAAATCTAGATAAGACCTTGGTCGTCGTTATTGGTTAGCTTGCAATCAATCTGCGTACGGGGTTCTTCAGCCCGCGCACCATTGTATTTTTGATTATGCTAACGATGACGGGGTTCCTAACTTCCACCTTGTAGATAGGATTGAGGGGGGGAATGGGCCGACGATATCGGCTCTTGCGTTTATTGTGTCAAAATGATCAATCTTTAAATGTCGTAGGAAGGTTTCTGGATGAGTACATATACCATGTCGGCGTTAGATGAGGGGGTTCATCTTCCGAGTGTGGATAAGAATTTTAGCGAGAGTGTTTATACCAATGGTTTTGATGCGGTAAGTCATGTTGGCGGGTGGATGCGGCTCGGAAACCGCGTGCATGAAGGTTACGCAGAAATGTCGGTTTGCTTTTATCTTCCGGATGGGCGGATTGCATGTCAATTTCAGCGGCCACCTATAGATTCTCATGCCCAATTTGTGGCAGGAGGTATGGAGTACCATGTCATCGAACCATTGCACGATATTTGCATGCGCTACATTGGGGAAATTTTCGTATTAGACAATCCAAGTCTGCTTCGGGATCCCAAACGTCTATACTCTGAAGCGCCGAAGCTTTCTTGCGAAATTGAGTTTAGATTGCGTGGGGTATCGTCGATCTACGGCGGCGAACCGACCTCTGCTGAACAAGTCACCATGTATGGTCGTGATTTTTCTTTAGGACATTTTTTTCAGCATATGCGAACTCTTGGCACACTTCGGATCGGCAGCGAAGACTGGAAAATAGACGGCCTTGGGTGGCGCGATCATTCTTGGGGGCCACGTTATTGGACTAATATTAATTACTATCGATTATTTATTGCAAATTTCGGAGAGGATCTTGGTATTACTGCATTGAAAATCACTGATAAAGAGGGGACCGTGCGACGCACAGGAGTTGTACATGTGGATGGCCGACTTGAAGACATTACTGATATAGATTTGATAACAGATTGGACAGAAGCAAAGGATCCGTCTGCGATGCGGCTTATGCTGCGCACAGCTAAGAGAGCAATGACATTGGAGGGTGAGGTACTGACGCTCGCACCATTGCGTAATCGGCGTAAGGTTGGTGATGCGATACTCGTATCTAGAATTGCCGAAGGATTTACGGAGTGGCGCTGGGGAGACAGAAGAGGGCTAGGAGTTAGTGAGTACATTGAGAGACTTGAAAACGGGCAACCGATAGGTTTCCCTCAGTGATTTCAGTGATAGTCGATTTCTGACGGTGCTAACGGAACCTCAAGTGGAGGGGGACCCAGATCTGAACTTGGCTGAAACTCAGCGTAATAGACGTTTGCTCGATGCAGTTCGGCGGCGCTTTGGTGAAAGGGCTAGCATAGACAATTTGGACTCTGCCATGCTCGGAGGCTCAAATCGGACTATTTTGTTTGATTTGTGCGGACAAGACGGGTCTGCACGGCGTCTTGTATTACGCCAGGAGACCTATGAGCTTCCTCAGTCTCCTTTTCTCGCGCCGAATCAGCAATTCCGCCTACTTGAGCTCGTACATCACATCGGTATCCCAGTACCGAAGCCTGTATTCGAACTAGATGACGCAGATGGTTTAGGGCGAGGTTACGTAGTTGAGTGCGTTTATGGTGAGACCCTACCGAAACGCTTGATGAACGATTTGGAATTTAGCAGTGCGCGATCGCGCTTTGCCACGGAGTGTGGAGAAATCTTAGCCCGCTTACATGCAATCGATCCTACGGGTGCTAGTTTCCTCGTCAACGTACCCGACAGTAAGGATCCAGTGGCCGCGCAAACTGCTCGCTACGACAGTTACTCAGAAGCGTACCCGGCGATCGAGCTTGGGTTACGGTGGTTGCACATCCATAGACCTCAGCCTCGGAAAAATCACCTGCTACATGGGGATTTCCGCAACGGCAATTTGATCGTCGATCGGCGTGGGATTCGTGCTGTGCTTGACTGGGAATGTGCCCACCTTGGAGACCCAATGGAGGATATTGGTTGGTTGTGCACGAGATCGTGGCGTTTTGGTAATCCCGAACGTCCAGTCGGCGGTATTGGAACGAAGGGGGAATTTGCCGCGGCTTACCATTCCAATGGTGGTGCCCAAATCGACTGGGAAGCCGTGCATTGGTGGGAAGTATTTGGTTTGGTGAGGTGGGCGATTCTTAATGTGATGCAAGCGCACGGGCATATCAGCGGTCAACGGCGTGATATTCCCTTTGCCGCGTGTGGGCGGAATATCTGCGTTATCGAATATGATCTCATGATGACTCTATCCGGGGACTATGACTGATGAGTCGCGATTGGCCGGCGGTTGATGAGATCATCAGAACGGTAGAGGAATTTTTGGGCGCCATCGCGAACCAGCTGGATGGCCGTGATCGATACGACGCACTATGCGCGCGGTACTTGTTGAATGTTGCCCGACGGGAACTTTCTGAAGGAGCTGAGATAGACGAGCGAGAGTTAAATATGCTTGAAGCGTTCTTGGAAGAGTCCGGAAGCCTGAAAGAACTGCAAGGGAAATTGGGCCAATCTATTCGTGCGGGCACGTACGATGAAAAATGGCAACAGGTGTTTGATCTAGTAATGACACATGTTACCAATAACGTCATGGTGTCTCGGCCAGACAAACTTGAGTCTGAGCATCGAGGTGACTCTATGCCTACGAAGGAAGTTCGTTAAAGGAGGATTTTGGGAAAATCTCAATGGAAAATAAAAAAATAGACTTGCAAATTGAGGGTGGTATCGGTCGAATTATTTTAGATAATCCGGAAAATTACAATACCGTCGATCTCCAATTTACACGAGAACTTGCGAGTGCAGCGCGGCACCTTGAAGCGGACCCAAGCGTGAAGGTTGTCGCCCTCGCTGCAAATGGCCCCGTTTTTTCCTTTGGCGGGGATCTCAGGGAATTCGTAGCACATAAGGAGCGCCTCCAAACCCATGTAAGAGAAATGACCGTGCATTTTCACAGTGCCATCTTAAGCTTAATACGGATGCCCGCCCCTGTAATCGTAGCCGTTAAAGGCATGGCGGCGGGCGGGGGCTTTAGCCTAGTATGTATGTCGGATATGGCTATCGCCGGTCGCTCCGCGAAATTTAACTTTGCCTATACCCGCTCAGGGTTAACTCCGGACGGTGGTGCTACCTACTTCCTATCGAGATTGGTCGGGCCTCAGAGGGCATTCGACATTATGTCAACGAACCCGACTTTGAGTGCCGAACAAGCGTGGGGACTTGGAATAATTGCTCGTGTATTTGATGACGACGATTTTGAAGCGGAATTCGAAGCACTTCTCAAACAGCTCATATCATTGCCTTCAGATGCGCTACCGCGGCTGAAAACACTTTTAAGAGTGTCTCCTAGCGCCTCGCTTGAGCAACAATTTGAGCATGAAGGTAGATCAATTTCTGAGATCGCTCCGAGCCTGGAGACGATTGCAGCACTTGAATCGTTTCTCCAGAACTAGTTTTTTCCAAGATTATCGCTGGGGAGTTCTAGGTCTCACTCTTTTACTCCTTACTACTTGGCTCTAGGGGTTTGGAGCCTCTTT
>DPMX01000192.1:8610-9114 GCA_003540955.1 Gammaproteobacteria bacterium | reverse complement strand
CGGACCTTCAATCAACACTGGTTTTTCCAGAGCTTGTGCAATAAAGACTGCCGTGGCGATGCTTTCACCACAGATGTAGCCCGTAGTGGCAAGACCACCTTGGATCGCCTCGATGGCCGCCCGGGAGGCGTCCCTGTTGGTATTGGAGCTCATGACTAACTGTTTTGTATTATTCTCGTATAACAATGAAGGCTGCAGGTTATCATGGTGACCCAATATGGGCGAGAACTGCGGCCCGCGGAACCGATCAAAAACAGTTTACAATTGTCTGTAGCTCGGAATCGAAAATGCTGGCGTTTTTTTAAAAGTCGCACAGGTGTGTATACACTATGCCTCGAAATATGGTCACGCCAGGATAACAAAAGAATTGAGAATGAGTTCGACACTGTTCTCGCCAATCGTATCTAACGATTACTTTTTTATTGAATATAGAAAGCGAATAGTGGGACTCTTACTCGCGCTCTTATTGTGGATATCGATTAGTTCGGCAGCCGCAATTGATCA
>DPMX01000192.1:0-8294 GCA_003540955.1 Gammaproteobacteria bacterium | reverse complement strand
TTGATCAACCGTTCGACTATCAGTGGAATATTCGCGAAATCGTCAGTACTGACGGAGATACGGTAGAATTGCGCACGAGGGAAAAGCGTCTCATAGCTACCGTCGACAAGAGTCAAATGCGCGTCCTTTTGGAAGTAAAGTCCAACATTCAGGCGGTTGCCGAAATACACACGGAGCTTATCATTGTCGACGGTGATCAACCAAACGCATTCGCCGGGAAAGGGAAAAACGGTGAGAACGTGATCGGAATCAACATCGCAATGCTCGACATCCTCGGCCTCGACGCGCACGTCGCGGCGGCATTAATAGGGCATGAAATCGCACATTTAAAGCTACTCCACGGTGAAAGTCGCAAGTCAAATAAAGATGAAACCGCCGTCATAAGGGTAATCAGTGGTGTGGCGTTGAACGCGCTCGGGCTACCTAGCGGCGGCCTAGTCTCAGATCTGGCGTTTACCGCGATAGAGACGCAATATAGCCGGGACAATGAGAGTGAAGCGGACTACCTCGGCGCAATTTGGGGGGTAGAAGCGGGCTACGAACCGGATGGAGGTGTTCGCTTACACAAAAAGATTTACGACCGGTCTCGCAACAATCCGATACCATTCCTTTCATCCCACCCGTCGGGACCGAAACGTATTTCGACCCTAAAAGGGTTATCACAACGGCTTAGTCGGTAGTTGAAGTAATATTTTTTTTAACATCAGAAGCAACTCGCTTGCTTCCTGGAGTAGGTACCATGGCAGTTTACGCATATGTAGAATTGATCGTAAGAGACCGCGAAAAAATGAAAGAATACATCGAGAATGTCCCAGCGACCGTCTCTGCCTACCACGGCAAATATTTGACTAGGGGAGGTTCAGTAGAAGTGTTAGAAGGCGAAATCGGGCTTTATCCATCCAAAGTAATCGTCGAATTCCCAGACATGGCGGCTGCCAAAACATGGTATCACTCGGCCGAGTACCAACGTCTGTTACCCAACCGTTTAGAGCACGCAGATGGTAACTTTTTTCTAATCGAAGGGGTGTAGACATACAGTAGAGATACACCGGCCATGTCGATATATCGACGGTCACTTCTAGCTGATATTAAAAAAAGTATGGACGACTAAACTTTCTATAACAAATGTTATCCGCCGCTAGGAAAACCTCTGTAATTAAGGTCGTTATTCGGAAACTCAATTAATAAGTCTTCCGCCGGCTGGAGTTCTTCCCTCCCAAAGTCTTCCCTCCAAAAGGCTTCGCTCTACCACGTTGACAGCGGTTATGAAGTGCGGGTACCGTTGCTCTCATAAAACTCATCCACTCATTTTTATCGGGGCGTCACCATGAACGAAGTTGAGGTATACAAGAGGCAAGGTTTCGGCCATAGCTCCGGCTTCGGTGATAAACCAGCTTTGTTAATCATCGATTTCGTCGTAGGCTTTTGTGATCCGAACCAGTACGGTGGTGGAAATATTCTAGATGCGGTCGCCCGCACAAAAGTGCTCTTGCAAGCAGCACGTAAAAATAAAATCCCTATCGCGTACACCCGTCTCGTCTATGCGCCCGATGGTTCAGACATGGGTTCATTTTGTCTAAAAGTACCAGGACTCGAGAAGTTCCACGAAGATTCGCCAGCAGGACAGGTTGCACCCGATCTGACACCCCAACCTGGCGAATACATAGTCCGCAAAACACAACCCTCAGCTTTCTTCGGCACTGGACTTGTCGCCTGGCTCCTAGGAAAACACGTAGATACGCTGATTATTGCCGGCGCGACAACATCTGGATGCGTACGGGCCTCGGTTGTGGATTCGATGAGCTACAACTTTCGCACTATCGTTGGGTCAGACTGTGTGGGAGATCGAGCGCTAGGTCCCCACGAAGCAAATTTATTTGATATGGAAAAAAAATACGCTGACCTTATGACGTGCGATCAGATTATCGCACTTCTTAGTGCCACATAAATTGAAATCAATCACCAGCTAGGGACCCCGTAATGACGTTTCGACTAGGTGCCGACGTGGGAGGCACGTTCACCGATCTACTCCTAATCCGAGAATCTGATGGCGAGGTTTTTACTGCCAAAGTACCCTCTACCCCTGATGACCCGTCTCGTGCCGTATTCGACGGTATCGAACGGATTTGCATCGAATCAAACGTAGACCGTACCGACATCACTCACGTTATGCACGGAACCACAGTTGCAACAAATGCAGTGTTAACTGGAAGCGGGGCGAAAGTTGGCTTCATAACCACCAAAGGTTACCGGCAAATGCTGCATATAGGGCGTTCTTTTGTGCCCGGGGGTCTTGGCGGTTGGGTCATCTACGAAAAATCCCGACCGTTGGCGCCGATGAAATGGACAATCGAAGCAGATGAAAGGATTGACGCGCGCGGTAAAATAGTAAGGCCATTGGATGAAAAAGCAATACGTGATCAAATCGTCGTACTCCGCCATGCTGACATTGAAGCCATCACTGTCTGCCTGATCAACGCCTACACCAATGACGAACACGAACGTCAAATTGCTGAAATCCTCGCGGAGGAGCTTCCGGAAATACCTGTTTCTATCTCTTCTGAAGTTATTCCAGAGATGCAGGAATACGAGCGCGCCATCACAACTGTCGTCAATTCTTATGTGCGGCCGGTGGTAGGTCGTTACATTGAAAATCTGCAGACCGAGCTGGACCGCACTATGAGTGGAGTTAAGCTTAGTATCTTAAAATCTGACGGCGGCCTCGCGGCCTCGCATACTGCAGCAGATTACCCTGTAAACCTGCTGATGAGTGGACCGGCGGGAGGCGTATCGGGTGCAGTTTGGGCTTCGGTACAAGCTGGTTTCCAGAACATTATGACCTTTGATATGGGTGGCACATCCACTGATGTGGCACTAGTCGAAGGTGGGGTTGCACATCTGCGACGTGAAACACTAGTCGGCGATGTCATCGTGCGAGCCTCATCTGTCGATGTGCGAACAATTGGCGCGGGTGGTGGATCGATCGCTCATGTACCTGAACTGACCGGTGCCTTGCGTGTCGGACCAGCGAGTGCTGGGGCGGTACCGGGGCCCGCCGCTTATGGAATGGGCGGAGAAGAACCAACCGTAACAGATGCGAACGTTGTACTCGGCTACCTCCCAGAAAGCGCTCTTTTGGGCGGCAACATGCCAATAGATAGGGCTCGCGCCGTAGAGGCAATACAGAAGATTGCCAACGCGACCGGGCTCGACCTACAACAAGCCGCCGCGGGGATTATAGATATCGTCAACGAAAACATGTTTGGCGCCCTACGATTAATCTCAGTTGAACAAGGCTACGACCCGAGAGATTTTGCATTAATGGGATTCGGAGGTGCCGGGCCCTTGCATGCCAATGCGTTGGCGCGACTTACCGGGGCTTGGCCTGCCATTATTCCACGCGGGCCAGGCGTACTTTGCGCATATGGCGACGCGACAACGCGTATGCGAAACGAATCTTCACGCACTTTTATTCGACGCTTCTCTGAAGTGACTATCGCAGAGGTAACGGAGTTATTTGTAGAGATTGGAGAAAAAGCAGTCGACATACTTAAAAACGAAAATGTCTCACCAACTGACCGAGAAGTTATTTACCAATTTGATATGCGCTACAGTGGTCAATCGATGCAAATAACGCTCGACATCACTTTGGATGGGCTAAATAAAGGCGGCTTCGAAGAGGTTAGTCGCCGCTTTGACGAAACCCATGAACAACTCTATACGTTTAAACTCGAAGCCGAAAAAGAATTGATCAATCTTCGGGCGGTCGCGACGAGCCGCAGCACCTTCGCACGAGCCCAAGAGATCGAAATCGGCGATGGGAACACAGGAGCCGCACGCCTCGGCCAACAAACTATTTTTGTTGACCGCGCTAATTATAAAGCAAGCGTGTACGATCGTACGCAATTGAGAGCAGGAGATCAGATCATTGGGGCTGCAATTGTCACCGAAATGGACTCAACTACCTTGATTCTTCCTAACCACGTTGGCACCGTAGATAAGTTCGGTAATATTCTAATCCACCCAAGCAAGGGGTAGGTTATGGCACGCTTAATTGAAACGAACCCCGCACCCTTCGCTAATATCGAAGTTGATCGGATTACTCTCGACCTTGTCGAAAACGGGCTAATCAACGCCCGAACCCAAATGGATGCGCTCTTATTCCGTACCGCAATGTCGCCGATCATCCGTGAACAACGTGATGGATTTCCCGTTATCACCGATCGGTCGGGTCGACTCGTCGCTGGGCAATTCGGCTCACCAGTGTCCGGCTTTATAGACCATCTCGACGAAACCGTCGAAGAGGGCGACGTCTTTCTTACGTCCGACCCCTACTCATGCCGCGGCGCCATCAGCCATGCGAACGATTGGCTCGTCTGTCTCCCAGTATTTCGCAACGGACGCTTATTGTGTTGGTCGGCGATGTTTGGCCATATGTCAGATATTGGTGGGAAAGTACCGGGCAGTATGCCGACTGATGCTGTCGATCAGTTTGAAGAGGGGATCTGTATACCGCCGATCAAGATAATTCGGAACGGAGTATTACAGGCAGATGTGTTAAAGGTTATTTTACATAATTGCCGAATCCCAGAGTGGAATCATAGCGATATGAATGCACTTATCGCCTCGGCACGAATCGGTCAGGCACGCTGCTTAGAGATGGCTGAGCGCTTCGGTGACGATCTTTTCACTTCAGCGCTCGATGAGCTACTAGCCCGCAACCGTCGAGCAATGTCTACGCTTATTCAAGATACTATTCCCAGTGAAAAGATTTCTTTTGAAGATTACGTCTGCGACGATGGGATCGGCATGGGCCCCTACAAAATAGCTTGCGACATGTGGCGAGAAGGTGAAAAAATTATTTTTGACTACGGCGGCACCGATCCACAATCGCAAAGTAATATTAACTTTCTGATGAGTGAACAGATGTACAAAATGTTTTGTGCACAGTTCATGGTGATGATGTTCGATCCGGATATCTTGCTCAATGACGGTTTCTTCGATCTTATTGAAGTACGTATACCAGAAGGATCACTATTAGCGCCGCGGAAACCCGCTGCAGTAAATGGTCGTACGCACGCCATGGGCCGGATATTTGATATTATCAGCGCGCTATTCGGAAAATCGAATCCCACTTACCTATGCGGCGCCGGATTCTCTTCAAGTCCACATTTTATGTACTCCGGCATTGATGAGGACGATAGATGGTTTCTTTTATTTCAAATCGGTTTTGGAGGCGTACCCGCACGCCCTGTTGGGGATGGGCTTGACGGACATTCGCTATGGCCAAAATTCACCAATGTTCCAAGCGAATACCTGGAAAGTTACTTCCCGGTGCGCATGGAAGCCTACGAGTCGATTCCAGACAGCGGTGGGGCTGGTCGTTTCCGTGGGGGTAACGGAATGCGCATTGGGTACCGCTTTCTAGCGGCCGGAAAGATATCAATACACGACGATCGCTGGCTGACTTACCCTTGGGGTGTCAAGGGTGCAGAGCCAGGCCAACGTTGTCGTAAAACGATAGAAAGGATAGATGGGACCAGCGAAATTCTCGTAAATAAGATCGACAATATTAAAGTCGAACCGGGTGACTACCTGATCTTCGACACCTGGGGCGGCGGGGGCCTCGGCGATCCGCTAGAACGAGACATCGATTCGATCGAATATGACCTAGAAAGCGGATTAATCACCCTGGAGGGCGCAAAACGTTTTGGTGCGGTCGTCAAAAAAGATGGTGTAACCGTTGATCGGGATGCAACCGCAAAACTACGCGCAAAACTTTCTCGCGAGGACAAAGAAGCAACGCTATTTAACTTTGGCGGGAGCATAGAAGAAATTATCTCCCGTTGTGAGGCGGAGACGGGTCTAGCGCCCCCCACTCCCCCGGTGTTTATCACCCAGACTACTAAATAATCTACACCCGATCACGGATACGATTGAGTGCTGTCCAAGATTCGGCCTCCGACCGCGACTTGCTCACTCCCTGGTAAGCTCTGGTCAGGCCAACTTTAACTCCGCTCCCCCTGCCAGCCATTCCAATGTAGGACGTCATTCAAAGGCAGACGCTCTGCGAGTTTGAAATCCTCACCCTTATAGTAAGCAACAGGCAACAGCACTGCTTGCGTTAAATTTTTAGGTAAAGCCAATAAGTCAGATGCCGCTTCGGCATCCATCAAGTGTACCGTCGTCCAACAACATCCGATTCCACGCGCACGCGCAGCCAACATAAAAGACCAAGCAGCAGGGATAATCGAGCCGTAGGCTGAGGCCTGTTCAAATAACGGCAAATTAACCAGATCGCCACTACTACAAAACAGCACGTGGACTGGGACATGTTGTAGGTTGGCCGTCAAAAACTCAGCCGAGTCTATCATTCGTTTTACAGATTTTGAGGGGTTCTCGAAGGCCTCGGGCGACTTCTCTATCGACGCTTTCCAATAACTTTCAAACGACCGGCGGTAAATGTCCGCAAGGCCTGCTCGTTTGACGGGATCTGTAACAACGACAAAATGCCATTGTTGCGTATTCGTCTGAGACGGCGCTTGGAGGGCAACTTCCAGGCATTGCTCAATCATTTCTGGTTCAACCGGACGCTCCATATCAAACCGAAGACGTACCGATCGTGTTGTAGTTAGTAGTTTGTCGCATACTGCTAAATCAAGGCCACTTTCCATTTAAAAACCCTCTGCATTCGTGATCAAACTTTAGCACGTTGACAATAATCGCGCAGCATAAAGGAAATCACCCCGTCTGCGATCTGAGTTTGCGGGCCCCGACGATTCTTGAGGTCTGTTAGAATTTTCGGTCACACTGACGCTGCACTCACGGAGTGGTCAGATAGACTGGGGGAGTCTTGTGTTCGGTGAGACCGACTGCCAAATCCACTAAGTAGATATTTATTTCAGGTTTTTAGCTTCTCTGAATGGGAAGGAAGTCTCACCCTCGCGAGGATAGACCAAATAATCTATCTTTAACGCCTAATCCGTGGGTTTATCGGTGTACTTGTATAGATCTTTCCAGTAATGCTCAAGCACCTTATCGTCAGCGCAACGCGTACATTCCAACTCCGGATCACTAACTGCCAGCAACCCTTTCTTGATTAGAGTCTCAGCGTAGGGCCCCCTATCAATGAGCGTCGTCGGACCTCGCCGATCTGCAATCTCAACCCGCAAGTTTTTGGTCGCCTTCTTGTCAACTTCGAAACTTACAGGGTCCATAACAACGCCGTACTCACGTTCGGCGCTACCATGACTGACGAGGCGACGCACTACATCCATCCGAACAGCTTCTATGTCGCGCTCTAATGGGTCCCCCCAGCCACCACCACCCGGCGTGGTAAGCCGAACGAGATCATTTGCTTTGACTGGTATCGCATCGCGGCTGTAAAAAACATTCTCTTCTTCAGGTGAACCCGGATTTTTTGTCGACCCTCCTGGCGCACCCCAACGTCCACCTTTGATACCGATACAGGCGAACGCTGTTCGTTCGGTCACTGTAGTGTAGTGGCCGTCAACTAGGGTACGTAGCTCTTTCACATAACCAAGCCCCCCCCTGTATTTTCCAGGGCCACCAGAATCGATAGCCAGCCCTACGCGTTCAACTGACACCGGAAAGCGCTGTTCGATGAATTCAGCTGGAAGATTTTTTGAATAGGGCACCAAGTCAACTGCATCAGTACCATCCGCGTACGGTCTTGCGCCAGACCCGGCCCCAAAAATTTCGCGCATTAGAAACAATTTCCCTTCTAAGTCCTCACCGTAAAGACCGTAGATTTGAATATTCTGCATATCAGCCACAACTTCGCCGTCAAAAGCCTTCGCTAACGCCACCGTATAGGCACTTATCATGCGCAACATACAAGTCATACGGGATACTACTGGGGCGGGAAACTCTGAACTCAATATCGTGCGTTTTGGGATCCGGCATCGAAAAGCATCAGTTACTCCTTCATTGATGATAATTCCTGGTATCTGGGCTTTAAAGAATGCCCCCAGCCACTTAGAATAATGCCGACCATCTAGCGCCCAGTTTATCGGTCCTTTAGCTTGTTCAGCAGTTCCGTCAAAATCGAGCACCATCTTCTCAGGATACTTGCGCATTGTGATTTTCATTTTCACTGGTTGATCTAAAGTCAACCCATCGTTCTCGATAAAGTCCTCACCAATGAAGTCACCTTCCGGGAAAAATGGTAGGCCTTTTTCTCGCACTACCTCTGCGCAGCGATCGATAATTTCGTAGAATGCGCCTTCCACTTTGTCACGTCCGAAGCGCTCGCACAATTCGACGACGCGACG
>DPMX01000179.1 GCA_003540955.1 Gammaproteobacteria bacterium | reverse complement strand
CAAAACGTGCACCATCAGATACTGTATTAAATTGAGTTTTAAAATTAACATAGCGACCAGGCAACAACCCAGATAAATTCACGCTCGCCATAATTGTCAGCCGATCTTGCTCTATCTCAAAAGCCGCGGCACCAGTTCCGAAACCATTAATCAAATGATTCGTCACTAAACTAAGCTCTTCTTCACTCATACTCACAGTTTTAATTTCACCCGAGCGGAGCTTCCGCGGGTCATATTCCCGCAAAAGTACCTTTGCGCGCTCCGCGTTTGAGAGGCTGAGCAAGGGTTTCTTTTCAACCAACGGTATTGATTCAATACATAGGATGGAAACTACACTGATCCCAATTAGGATCATTAGTAGTAGCAAAATAGAAAAGCGGGCAAACCAGCGCACTGGCAAGGTCCCCTCAATAAGATTCTTATGATCTGCGCACGATCATGGTCAAATTGCAATAAGAATTTTTAGAGAAAACGAATAATTTGCAACACGGAAATATCTTTTAATAATACTGGCCAGATAAAAGATCCCCGGCCTGAGGGATTGGAGCATCTAAGTTCAATCCACGTAGTATTTGAAACACAGTAGCTGAAGCGGTCGACAATACAGGGACGTCAACGGTTCTCTGCACCGGTGCTAACGCAGGCAGTGAAGGCATCTGCACACATGCAGACAGCACCAGAGCATCAATATTTGCAACCGACAAACGTCTAGCGATTTGTATCAGAGCCATTGGATCTCGTGCGCCGACCTCCAAATTATTCGGAATCTCAAGTGATATCGCGTCCAACACTTCAATACCCTCGCTTTCGATATAACCCGTAACAAGTTCGGTCAGATTTTTCACGTAAGGTGTTACGATAGCTATCTTTTTGGCACCAATCGTATTTAATCCTTCGATAAGGGCGCCGGCACTTGTTATGATTTCCGTGTCAGGTGCATCCTTCCGACATACCTCGCGTAACGCTTGTTCGGTTTCACGGTGATAACCAGGGCCTTGGCACATAATAGCCACCAGACAGGCCGACGCAATTACATCCATTCTCGCATCTGTAAGCTCCTGGGCGCAGCGTGCCATATGCCCATTCATAGCCGTAAGCTCGCCCTTGGAAACCGTTTTCATAGGCGCGCGGCTGGAATGGAAAGTAAAACTCATTCCATCACCCAAAATCGCTCGCTGCAGCATTGCTGGTACTTCAGTCTCCATTGTTGTATTCGAACTCGGAACAATTTGACCTATCCGATAGGTTTTGCGCTGACTCACGGATCCACCTCGATATAAACAGTGCCCCCTTCGATTCGCACAGGGTAAGATCGGATAGGGCTAACGCATGGAGGCGCTGTCGCTTCCCCTGTACGGATATCGAATGCCCCCATGTGAAACGGGCATATAACCTCGCCGTCTTCGATATCGCCTTCGGCTAGCGACGCATCACCGTGAGTGCACGTGTCATCGGTCGCAAAAAACTCTCCGTCAAGATTGTATACTGCAATCGGCGCGCGCCCCTCGACAAAAACTTGAAGCATTTCATCAGGAGCGAGCTCCTCAGTCGCGCATGCAGCTATCTCAGACATCGTTGCATTATCACGAACGAATAGGTTGAAGTTCATGCATTAGATAGCGCCCCAGCGCCAAAATCGCTTTGTCGTCATACCGACGTCCGATTAACTGAATGCCAACGGGTAACCCGCTTGGGCCAAATCCGACCGGCAGGTTCAAACAAGGGACGCCTAGTAAAGTCCAGGTCACCTGGAATATTGGATTACCTGTCGCCATACCTTTTGGCGCTTCGCCTGGCGCACTAGGGCAAATAATCGCATCAAAATCATAGAATCTTTCGTTCACGGACTGACGACATTGATCAGCAAAAGCAAATGCCTCATCGTATTCCTTGCTTGAAGTCGAAAGACCTTCTTCAATTATCTCGAGCAATATGTCGCTCATATAATCTTTTGCGTCCCGATAATCTTTCTCGAGCGATTTCGCGACTCCAGCATATAACACTCGTCGGTGAACGTCTGGCAGATCCGCATAGTCACTCGGTAATTCGAATTCCTCAACGACTGCCCGTTGCTCCTCAAATTTCGCAGCAGCTTGAATCAGGACCGAGCGAGTTTCGGATTCAGCGAAACTCCATTGCGAGGTTTTACATAAGCCGATCTTCGGCCTCTTGTCCGCCGGCCACAAAAGCGACTGATTCTGCTCTGACACAACACCGTAAAAAGCCTGAATATCTTCTATCGAACGCGCCATGTAACCCAAAGTGTCAAAGTAAGGCTGCAGCGGTAAAATGCCGCTCCCATCGGTCGTGCCATGAGTCGGCTTAAGCCCGTAAACTCCACAAAACGCCGCCGGTCGGATCAACGAACCGGCTGTCTGATTTCCGAAAGCGATAGGCACCATACGATCGCAAACCGAGGCGGCAGTACCACTAGATGATCCTCCAGGCGTGTGATCTAAATTCATCGGATGACGAGTCTCGGCAGGATTGTATATTGCATACTCTGTACTAACGACTTTTCCGAGTATTACTGCACCTGCGCGACGCATCAAAGAAATACAGGCCGCATCCTCGATTGGTTGGTGGCCTCGGTGAATAGGAGTCCCGTATTCAGTTGGGAAATCCTTTGTATCGATGACATCCTTTATCGCAAACGGCACTCCGTGCAGAGGCGAACGCGGTGTCTCTCTATCTGCTCTGGCCGCTTCCGAAAGTGAGAACTTCGGATTGAGGTGGCGAAAAGCGCCGACATCCTCGTTACGTTCGGCTATCCGATCTAGGCAGGCTTGGGTGAGCTCAACCGAGCTCAACTCATTATCGGCAATGAGTTGCCCAGCGGCAGTTGCCGTAAGAGTCGTCAGGTCCATGTGATCTCCAATACTAATATGCTCTAAATGTACTGCTTCGTAATGATGCCGCCATTGTGGTGCGGCTAATTTAATAAAAGTTCTTTAAGCTGCTTGTCAATGAAGTCCGTGTCCTCAGGATTACGTCCAGATCCTGCCCAATGTCCCCATTGCGATTTAATAGGCCGTAGTACCGCGTTATTCATATGACTTATTTCAATCTTACTATCATCTGGGGGGAAATAGGAATCGGAAGTACACGGCATGACACACACACGCGCAGTGATCGAGGCCAACGCTTTTTCGAAGTCTCCTTTGTATAATTCATTGGCACTAATATCAGCCGAACGCCAGGTCGCGATCTGCGCCAATACGTTATTCGCATCCATACCAGTGTACGTAGCCTCCCAGTACCGCTCCATGAAATCGCTAACGGAGCTATACCCTAACTTTTCATAGTGCGCATGGCGAAAAAAATGAGATGATGGGGGCCAAGCACCCCAAGCGCGGGCCATCGTCCGTAAACCAAGTAAGGGTTGCGCATCATAATGTCCCTCCTTCCAGGCTGGATCCGCCGTTAATATGCCCCGCATCCCTTGAAGGAATACATCGTTATGGCGTGATATTTTTGCCGCGCCACAAATAGCGCCAACCCGTTCAACAAAATTCGGATACAAAGCAGCCCAATGATATGCCTGTACGGCACCCATCGAATGACCGACCGCAAGAGCGAGTCTCTGTACACCAAACGTTTCAATTAATAGGCGCCGTTGAAGTCTGACATTGTCTGCGATCGTGACAACAGGAAATGTCGGGCCTCCCGCGTTACTTGGCGAGCTAGAAACGCCGTTTCCGATGAGGTTTACCGTGACAATAAAGTAATGCGCTGGGTCAAGGGCCCGCCCCTTACCGGTAAGATATTGGCTATGCTCATGAGTACCACCGAAGTGGGTCGGCATAATGATTGCGTTGTCTTTTGTGCTGTTCAGAGTTCCCCGTACACAATAGGCAACACGGGCATCAGGCAAAGTTTCACCAGATTCCAACTCGACATCACCCGCCAAGAATTTTTTCAGGGTAAGTTCTGACATGGCTGGTTCCTAATCAACGACCGTTACGGCGGTTACGCTCTGTCCTATCCGTAAACGGGCTTTAGCTCGCGAACAGCATCAGCCAAATCGGGCGGTGCGACTATCGCTCCATCCGCGATGATCTGCTCGTCATCGATCCAAAACGATTGCTCTTTCATAACGCAATCCGGATGGTTTTCACCGCCGCCATCAACCCATTGAGGCAGACCGAGCCCGACAGCGTTGCAACCAATCACGCGTTGATCCTCGATAAAGGATTGACCGGTAAACCGGGCAGCAGGGTGATAGCCACAAGTAAAATGCACAATGTTCCCGTACTCTCCATTACCCGCGCGTTTAAGTGCACGATCAATCACCTTGTGTTCCGCACCGCCACCTGTGACCGATTGAATTTTTCCATCGACTTCGAAACGGTATGGTTCTCCAAGCGTTGTATAGTACTCATGAAATGTTGATTCGCAGACAACGGTACCTTTAACCGATTCAAGCTCAGGGATTACCATAACGGTCCCCGGAACAAAATAACCGCCAGGCTTTTTAGCACGTTCTATCGCCAATCCCTCGGGATCCGCAAGTTGAAATCGGACGTCTGTGCCGAGCGGTGTGGTAAACCGGCACTGCTTACCGGCTGACTCTGCAAGCAAAGCATTAAACAAATCTGAAACGAAAAAGACCTGATCAAGATCGGCCTTACTAAAAATACGAACGATCCCATCGGCCCCGATATCAGCGCCAAGAAAATATCGGGTGCGGCCATTTTTCATTGCCGAATCATATACCGCCGCACCCGCCATATAAGGCATACACAAATCAATCCATGCATCA
>DPMX01000276.1:3823-4197 GCA_003540955.1 Gammaproteobacteria bacterium | reverse complement strand
AATTTCTAAATCAAAAATAATGAAGAGTATCGCTATTAGATAGTAGCGTACATCGAATTTCATACGGGCATCTTCGAATGCCTCAAACCCGCACTCGTAAGGCGAGGATTTCTCACTCGTGGGTTGGTGAATATTAAGCACCGTCCCCACACCATAACTTGCGACTAGTGAGGCGACCCCGATTGCTATCGCAACGACTACGAAAATTAAGATTGGGAGATATAATTCTAGCAATGTGATATTTCCTATTAGCACCAAAGTCTAACTCGACTTTCGGAATCCATTGTACCTTTTAACCTCGCGATCTCCGCCTAAGGTCGCCCTTGGTGTTCGCGTATATCGCATCCCCGATGGTGCCGATGGCCGGAGTCGAA
>DPMX01000276.1:0-3460 GCA_003540955.1 Gammaproteobacteria bacterium | reverse complement strand
CTACCAATTCCACCACATCGGCTATGTAAGAATCGCATCGGTCGTTGCGAATAGTGCATCACGGGACAGAGCCATATGATACGCAATACGCGGTTTCCCTGCCAGACTCACTCCGGAATCATCGGCAGATCATCAGTTACCTTCCCAGCCGGCAACCCAGGCAAATCAATGTTGGGGGCGTCACCCACTGGGGCCAACATCTCTGTCTGCTCGAGAATGCTCTTTGGGGAGATATTTTGACCGGAAAGGTAGGCTAGGAAAAAACTATTAGCAAAAAACACTAATGCCAAAACCCCGGTGGTTCTTGTTAAAAACGACGCCGATCCTCGGGATCCAAATACAGTTGAAGACGCGCCACTCCCAAATGCTGCACCGGCGGTCGCACCTGCGCCCTGCTGCAACAATATGATTGCAATAAGCGCGAGCCCTAGAGAAATATGAAGTACCAAAAGTATTGTTTGCATCTGAAATCTCCGTGTGGCCTCCGTCGGTACGCCTTAGTTGGGTTGAGTAGAACCACAAATCAGTAAAAAGTCATCGGCCTTAAGCGATGCGCCACCGACCAGACTCCCGTCTATATCGGTCATTCGAAACAAGTCCGGGGCATTATCGGGTTTCACACTGCCGCCGTACAGTATACGTATAGTATCGGAGATGCTCTTATCGACCACTGCTATCGATGAGCGAATGAAATTATGCACATCTTGGGCTTCTTTCGGCGTCGCGGTCTCACCAGTACCTATAGCCCACACGGGTTCGTATGCAATAACCGCTTGTCGCAACGTGTCGATTCCAGGGGGCTCCATAAATGGTCGCAGTTGTTCCCCAATGACAGTCCTAGTCGTACCATTTTTTCGATCTTCCAACCTTTCACCAACGCAAATTATCGGTGTCATTCCTGCAGCCAACGCCATTGCAGCTTTTGCCGCAACTATATCATTCGTTTCGCCAAACAAGTGTCGGCGTTCTGAATGCCCCACGATCACAAATTTACATCCAAGTTCCGCGAGCATTGAGGCGGCTGTTTCGCCCGTATAGGCTCCCTCAGCAAACTCGGAAACCGTTTGGGCGCCGAGCGCGACTTCACTACCGCCGAGCTGAGTACCTACTACGCCGAGCAATACATGCGGCGGACAAATTGCAATGTCCATGCTCGCAAAGTTACAGCTAGCGTCAACAACCGTCTTTGCAAGGTCGACCGCGAACGCAATTGAACCGTGCATTTTCCAATTACCGACTACTAGCATGCGACGCCGCATCTCCCAAACTCTCCTCAATTCGAAGCCGAAAAACCGGCGCCAAAGCTTAGCTGCCGTGGCGGCCGATATCAATGCGTAGATGACGGCCTGACCGTGCCGCGCTTTGACCCCAAGTTGGCTTAAAGGACGGTATCGTGCCTTTCACTGGTAGTATCAATTGAGAGCAATTACGGACCTGCATTTATTTTTCTTATACGCAACCTTGCTCACTTCTAACCTGCGCCAACATCTTTAAAATTGACTAGCCGACAAAGGTCATCCAACATTACGCCGTTGATTTCAAAATGGTCCCCAGCTCTCAGATCTCTAGGTAGTATAACGTTGCCGAATCGAGATCTAATCAAACGATTGACCTGCAATCTTTGTGATTCCCACATTCGCCGAACCTCGCGATTTCGCCCTTGACGAATTACGCAATAGTACCAGCGGTTCGCGCCACGGCCATTACCTCGAACAATATCATCGAACGCGCAGATTTCACCCTCCACCTCCACACCTGTTTCTAGCCGTGCCAATGCCCTGGCCCCGACCTCCCCAAAGATACGGGCTGCATACTCACGATCAATTTTAAATCGCGGATGCATCAATCGATGCGCGAGTTCACCATTGTTGGTAAACAGTAGTAGACCGCTTGTGTTAATATCCAATCGTCCAATACCGATCCAGCGAACACCGTCTCTTTTCGGCAGCAACGCGTTCACTGTCGGCCGACCTTCGGGATCGTTCGCAGTGCAAATCACCCCCACTGGCTTATTCAACGCAATAACTCGGGTTCGTACACTTCCCTTAGAAAGCCGGACGACCTTACCGTCAAGCGCTATCCGATCACTATTGACGACCAGAGTACCGAGGCTAACCGGAACTCCATTGACAGATACTCTTCCTGCTGCAATCCACTTTTCAATTTCGCGCCGTGATCCATAACCAGCTTGAGCTAGCACTTTCTGCAACCGCTCACCACCTAGCTGCTTAGCCTTCATGGCTTATCACTTAGGCTCGCCAAATTAATTACCTCGCAGAAACGTCCATATTGCAGCTCAACCGTCCCCCAGGACCGGAAAGGTTGATCTATCGCTACTCAGATCATCACTTGGATCAGTAACAGTTCGGACATCATGGCTCACTTGCGCATTCTCTGAGCGAACCCGCTCTGCCTCCGCAGTCGCCGTCACCTTAGTCAGTAGGTCACCGTCATCGTGAGAATCCGCAAATAAGTCGGTATTGAGACCATCGATATCCGTTAATTCTGCAAGGCTGGGCAACTCTGACAGCGACTGTAGATTGAAATAATCGAGAAATTGTTTGGTCGTCGCATAGATCGCGGGCTTACCAGGTACGTCGCGATGGCCGACAACCCGCACCCATTCACGTTCGATTAACGTACGCACAATATTCGTGCTAACCGCGACGCCACGGATCTTTTCGATTTCACCCCGCGTTATGGGTTGACGATAGGCAATAATTGCCAAAGTTTCTAGTAATGCCCGTGAATAACGCGGACGCTTCTCATCCCAGAGCCGACTGATCCAACCCGCTACTTCCTTACGAGCCTGAAAACGATAACCGCTGCTCACATGTACTAATTCAATACCACTGTGATAATAGTCGTTTTCAAGTTCTTTTAATATGCTACGTAATCTTTCACGGGTAGGCGCCTGTTCACCGTCATCGCTAAACAATTGATACAAACGATCAAAACTGACGGGGGATGCAGCAACCATTAACGCCGCCTCCAAAATTTGTTTGATCTTTTCGGTTTGCATCTTCTTCGCCACTCAGCTCATGTCAGGCGACGCGCTTAACATAAATAGGCCCACAATCATCGTTTTGCACCATCTCAATGAAAGATTCTTTCAGCAATTCCAAGATTGCTATCAGTGTTACGACGACCCCAGCTTTGCCTTCGGCTGGCGTGAATAAATTGTAAAATGGAGTAAACGCGCTTTCACAAACAAGATCCATCACCATGGCCATGCGCTCGCGCACCGACAAAGTCTCACGCTGCACGTGATGCTCTGCAAACATCTCCGCGCGCCCTATTACGTCACGAAATGCATCTAGCAAAGAGACCAATGACACCTCTGGTGGGTTTTGCTTGAAACCATCTGACTCGAAAGTCACTACAACATGATGCAATTCACGTTCCAACCTAGGTAATTCATCTAGATCGTCTGCCGCTTTTTTGTAGCGTTCGTACTCTT
>DPMX01000330.1:560-5949 GCA_003540955.1 Gammaproteobacteria bacterium | reverse complement strand
AAAGAACGGATCGCGAACTGGGTAACGGCGACTCCCACACAAGGCCGTATGTTCTAGAATATGTGCAACACCGGTAGAGTCGGTCGGGAATGTTGGAAACGCAACCATAAACGCGTTATTTTGATCTTCACAGCTGAAGTGGAAATGCTGAGCACCGGTTTTGCGATGAACGTAGGCGTCAAAATCGAGATAGAGTGCTGGCACGTGCCGACGATACTTATGTTCGAAAGCCGGATGAGTCATATGTTGAAACCACCTCCACTGAGATTGATTTGATATGAACGACTACAGTTTACGAAACCAGACTAGAGAACCATAATGCCACATTAGCTGATCTTGTCAGGATCTATTAACGTCCGAACAAAAATTTTATTTTATGTGGCCAAATATTCGTTACGCAAACCCTGTGCTAACTCATAATCCTCAATTACCAACTAATTTTTCACTACCACGTTAACCGGAGCAAATAAATGCCGTCCTTTGATGTCGTATCTGAAGTCGACCTCCATGAGCTAACCAACGCAGTCGATCAAACTAATCGCGAGGTCAGCAATCGCTTCGATCTAAAAGAGACCTGTGCCAGCGTCGAACAAGACGGACATGCACTCACCATTATCGCAGATGCTGAATTTCATATCGCTCAAATTCACGATATCTTGCAAGGTAAGATTACGAAACGTGGTCTCGACATCGCATGTCTTCAGCTTGAGGAAGTCGAAACCACAATTAACTCGTGCAAACAACGAATGCTCGCACGACAAGGTATCGATAAAAATGCTGCGAGAAAAATCGTTAAACTCGCCAAGGAAACAAAACTAAAAGTGCAAGCGCAAATACAACAAGATCAAGTCCGAATCAGCGGTAAAAAGCGTAACGATCTGCAGGTCGTAATGGCTCAATTAAAAAAAACACCTCTTGATTTGCCTATCCAGTTCACTAATTTTCGCGATTGAGTCCCCTTGACAAGTGTTAGACGAGCATCATTTTTCTTGCCCATACTGCGGAGAATCAATTTCCATGATGCTTGACCTATCAATTAAAGAACAAACCTATATCGAGGATTGCGAAGTATGCTGTCGCCCAATCGAGCTGAGTTATCGCTCAGAAAATAATTTCACGGATGATTTTAAATATGGCCGGGCTGATGAATAGCTTGAATAATCCTACTCGAGACGAGGGGCGCCTTGGCGATAATTTGCGGTGAGGTAAGTATAGTTTTAATGGCCACCCATAAGGCACTCAATAACGCCCGCCACAAAGAGCCTGTTGGAAACGGCTAGAGAAAATTTTGTGACAAACGTCTCAGAACAAGCAATACAAAGACGGATATACGAATTGCAGATCGAACATCGCGATCTCGATGAAGTAGTTACCAGGTTGTCGGGGACGTTAGACGTTGACCAACTAATGATACGTAGGCTTAAGTTACGTAAGCTCTTACTAAAAGATCAAATATCACGACTCAAAAGCCAATTGATACCAAACCTGGACGCTTAATTTATCCTGAGTAACCTGCATAACGATGATATGTTTCTACCACAGGAAAACTGATGCCGCCTACCAAAGCAATTGTAATAGATGAATACTTAGCGCCTTCAGGAAAATAAAATTAGGAGATGCCACTAAAAACCGAGTGTTTGTAGCCACCAACCGAGCGAGGTAGGTGCTTCGCTCGCCAGCAGTGTCGATAACAGCTGGGTTTTAATTCCCTGAAAGAACGAGTTGGCGATGGCCTCGACAACTAGGGACTCGGCCAATTAGGATAGTAGCCGCTTATTTACTCGGTGCTTTAGGCAGCCTTATCAGCTACAAAATAGCTCCTTGGTAGGCAGTATGCATTACAATGGGCTATTGACCCTATAAATTTGAGAGACTCAATGTCAAAAAACCAATTCTCGGGCACGGACACATATATTGCCACTGAAGACTTGATGCTGGCAGTAAATGCAGCGATCACTCTGGAACGCCCGCTGCTAGTTAAGGGGGAGCCAGGTACCGGTAAAACAATGCTGGCCGAAGAAATCGCAAAGGTACTCGATGCACCGTTGATTCAGTGGCACATAAAATCCACCACAAAGGCGGCCAAGGGTTTGTACGAATATGATGCCGTTGCTCGATTGCGTGACTCACAGCTAGGCGACGAACGCGTTCATGATATCAATAACTACATCTTAAAAGGTAAATTGTGGGAAGCCTTTGGGATGGACCGCCAACCAGTTTTATTAATCGACGAAATCGATAAAGCCGATATCGAGTTTCCTAACGACCTCTTACAAGAACTCGATCGTATGGAATTCTTTGTCTATGAGACGAAGGAAACTGTGAAGGCCCTCCAGCGCCCGATAATCATAATCACTAGCAATAATGAAAAAGAACTCCCTGATGCGTTTTTACGGAGGTGTTTTTTCCATTACATACAGTTCCCAGATATGGAAACAATGGATGCCATCATCAAAGTACATTATCCGAATATTAAAAAACGTTTATTGTCCGAAGCAATGGAATGTTTCTTTGAACTTCGCGAACTACCAGGATTGAAGAAAAAGCCATCGACGTCAGAACTGCTCGACTGGATCAAGCTTTTAGTCGCTGACGATATTCCTCCCGAAGCCCTACGTGAGAAAGACTCGCGCAAAGCGATCCCCAAACTGTATGGCGCACTGCTCAAAAACGAGCAAGACATGCATTTGTTTGAACGTCTTGTGTTCATGTCGCGACGCTCAGGTGCTAACTGACCTCTTTTACAACCTGCGTAAGGCCCAGATACCGGTTTCAATTACCGAATATCTGACTCTGCTCAGGGCGCTTGACAGCCAACTTGCAGCTTACAGAACGGAGGCCTTCTATTATATTGCCCGGTCTGCCCTTATAAAAGACGAACGGTTTTTCGACCGCTTCGATCAAATTTTTAGCGATTACATGCAAGGTAAAGAATCCCTTTTCGACGAAATTATCGGTGAAATTCCGCTGGACTGGCTAAAGAAGCAGAAGGAACTCAACCTCAGTGACGAAGAGAAAGCGATGATAGAAAGCTTAGGTGGCTGGGAAAAGTTAATGGAGACATTACGCGAACGGCTAGCTGAACAAAAAAAAGAACACCATGGTGGCAATAAAATGATTGGGACCGGAGGAACGTCGCCGTTCGGTGCGAATGGCTACAATCCAGAAGGAGTCCGAATAGGTCAAACGGAATCGCGCCAAAGTCGAGCGGTTAAGGTCTGGGATCAACGTAATTATGCGAACCTAGACGATCAAGTCGAACTGGGAACTCGAAATATAAAAATCGCCTTGCGTCAATTACGCCGTTTCGCCCGCGAAGGCGCGGAAGAAGAACTCGACCTGCATGACACGATTGGGTCAACTGCCCGAAATGGCGGTTATCTAGATATCAAAATGATTCCAGAGCGCCATAATACAGTTAAAGTTCTACTTTTTTTGGATGTCGGTGGTTCAATGGACCCCCACGTAAAAATCTGCGAAGAACTATTTTCTGCCGCGCGTTCAGAATTCAAACATCTAGAATATTACTATTTCCACAATTTCATTTATGAATCTGTGTGGAAGGATAACCAGCTGCGCTCCAATGTTCGCATACCGACTACCGAAGTTATTAATACCTATAGTGCCGACCATAAAATCGTCTTTGTCGGCGACGCAACTATGAGTCCATATGAAATTATGGCAGTAGGTGGAAGTGTCGAGCACTGGAACGAAGAACCCGGAGCCGATTGGATGGCCCGGATGATGGCAGTGTACCCATACGCAGTTTGGTTAAATCCGCAACCCGAAGATTACTGGGGGCACATACCATCGATAACAATGACGAAAGAACTCGTTGCAGACCGAATGTTTCCGCTAACTGTTGATGGTCTCGAACGCGCAATGAAAGCGCTCAAAAAATCTCACTAAACGAACGCTACACGACGCGTACGACGCTGTTGTGAACTACGGCATCGCTTTTCTGCTTATTTGTTATGGCTTACTGGGAGCTACGGCACGACTTATAGGACCGTGTAAAATTTACTTAGATGAATAAAACTAAAAATTTTCCCATACCACCCCCCCCGGTTTGGTGGCCAACGATTATCTACCTTGTATTAATCGTAGTCGGCATACCCTGGTACTGGCCAAATGACAATCACGTAATCATATTTGGTATGCCAGGGTGGGTAATTATCGCGATCGGATCGTCAATTATTTGTTCGATTTTCACGGCTTGGCTATTGCGTTCGCGACTACCGGGCGATTCGAATCAATCTGAGGGAGAAGAACCCCACTATAGCTCAAACATCGACTAACACATGGATGTTTTAATGCCATTCGGCGCCGGCGCGTGGATTTTCATCGGGATATATCTTACCTCGTTGGTCGGTATTGGCATTGTTGGTAAACGGTCCCGTCTAGAAGACTCACTTAGTGATTTCTACCTTGCCGGTCCAGGCTTCGGCTTCACCATTTTATTTCTGACTCTATTCGCCACTCAATACAGCGGCAACACGTTTTTTGCCTTCACCGGCGCAACCTACCGCATCGGCTATGCGTGGATTGTAAGTGTCCATTTCATGACAGCGGTAATCGTATGCTATTTGATATATGCGCCACACCTCTATGTGGTCGCAAAAATACGAGGCTACGTTACCCCAAGCGACTACGTCGAGGACCGTTATGGGAACAAAGTTCTTACAATTATTGTCACTCTAACTCTGATAGTCGTTCTTTGTAATTTCCTGTTAGCCCAATTGATGGCCATGGGTCGCGCCATGCAAGGGCTTGCGGAATTTAATCAAGACGTCGCATACATCGGCGGCGTAGTTGTCCTCGCCCTGATCATGGTAATTTATGGCACCCTTGGGGGCCTCCGCGCGATCGCTTGGACTGACGCGATCCAAGGTGTGATCCTCGCTCTTGGTTTCGGCGTGCTGTTGATTCTCTTGTTCGACCGCTATGGTCCGCTCGCAGACGCAACACAAATCCTGATGGAACGAGACCTATCGGACGGAACTCGGAAAGCACTGCCGCCGACAAATCTTCAATTTCGGGAATGGCTAAGCTATATTCTAACCGCCGGCCTCGCCGTATCGCTCTACCCACAAGCTATCCAACGTATTTATGCGGCGCGTTCGGCCATAGCTTTACGCCGCAGCCTCGCCGTAATGGCATTTATGCCACTGCCGACCATGATCATTGCCGTAATTGCAGGAATTATGGCTGCCGCCTACATACCTGGTCTTGAAGGTGCTGCATCAGATCAAATTTTCGGCCGAGTATTGCGGGACATCCAAGCGCACTCAGTAATCGGTTACGGACTCGTCGTAGTACTCTTGTCGGCGGTACTAGCCGCTATGATGTCAACCGCTGATTCCGCTTTATTATCAATTTCTTCAATGTT
>DPMX01000330.1:0-249 GCA_003540955.1 Gammaproteobacteria bacterium | reverse complement strand
TTTATTATCAATTTCTTCAATGTTTACAAAAGACATCTATGCCAGATTTTTTCGACCCAACTCACCGGAAGCTCATTTAACTCGAGTCGCAAAAATTTGTTCATGGCTTATGATTGCCGTGCTCGTTTTGCTTGCCATCTTTCTCAGACACCACGCCTCACTAGTCGCACTTTTAGATCGAAAACTGGATTTATTGATTCAGATGGTACCGGTTTTCATGCTTGGCCTGCGCTGGCCCAGGCTATCTGG
>DPMX01000086.1 GCA_003540955.1 Gammaproteobacteria bacterium | reverse complement strand
ACCTTCCAACGATTCTAGGAGAGCAGTTTCTTCGCCACAGATATACGCACCGGCACCAAGGTGGTTATATAGATTCACCTCCACTCCAGAACCCAAGATATCGCGCCCCAGATACCCGAGCTCATAGGCTTTTTTAAGTGCTGTCTCAAATCGTACGCACGGTTCATCCATAAACTCCCCGCGCATATAGTTGTAACCGACGCTTGCTCCGATTGCATAAGCTGCAATTGCGAGGCCCTCAACTAGCGCGTGTGGATTAAAACGCAAAATATCGCGGTCTTTACACGTCCCTGGTTCGCTCTCGTCAGAATTACACACAATATACTTTTGTATCTCAGTATTTTGGGGCATAAAACTCCACTTAACCCCTGCCGGGAAACCCGCCCCGCCGCGCCCGCGTAGTCCAGATACTTTGATTTGTTCAATAATTTCAGCGGGCGGAATCTTTTCACGCAAAATCTTTTCCCAACTAGCATATCCGCCTATTTTCTTGTAGGTCTCAAAAGACCAGGGATTATCGTATTTGAGCGTTTCAAAGCACGTTAAATTGAGTTCTATGTCACTCATTTTAATTTCCCTAAGATTTCGTCAACCTTCCGCGGCGTCAAGTTTTCGTGATAGACATGATCGACCATCATCATCGGGGCACCGCAACAAGCTGCGAGACATTCCTCTTCGCGCTTCAAATAGATTCGACCATCCCGAGTAGACTCACCGATCTTGATACCCAAGGCCCTCTCAACATGGTCAACTATCTCATCACTACCCTGTAACATACACGACACGTTGGTACAGATTGAGACGCTGTGCCGGCCGACGGGGGTGGTCTCAAACATCGAATAAAAACTCGCGACCTCGTACACAGCAATACGCGGCATTTTTAGATAGTCGGCTACCGCGTCCATCAGCTCCTCAGTCAAAAACCCTTCGTTGTCGTGTTGGGCTTCATGTAGGGCAGTAAGCACGGCCGATTGCTTTTGTTCTTCCGGGTACTTTTCTAACGCTGCATCGATAACATCGCACGCATGCGCCGATAAATTTGTAGTTTGCGCTCCCATTGATAACTCGCTAGCGATCGATCTCGCCAAACACGACATCCATCGTGCCAATCATAGCGACCACATCCGCCAACATATGTCCTTTCACCATCTCATCCATTGCAGCAAGATGGGCAAATCCGGCGGCACGCGCCTTTAATCGATACGGTTTATTCGCACCGTCGGACACAAGATATATACCGAACTCCCCTTTTGGATGTTCCACCGCCGCGTAGACTTCCCCCGCAGGCACGCAGTACCCTTCCGTGAAAAGCTTGAAGTGATGAATTAGGGACTCCATGTCGCCTTTCATTTCTTCCCGCTTCGGCGGAGTCAGTTTGTGGTCATCGAGCATTACTGGACCTGGGTTATCCCGTAACCAGTCAACACATTGCTGGAGAATTCGCGCCGACTGTCGCATCTCCTCAATGCGGACTAAGTAACGGTCGTAACAATCACCGTTGACACCTACTGGGATGTCGAAGTCGAGTTCCGAATAGACCTCGTAAGGTTGTTTCTTCCGCAGATCCCACTGAACCCCAGACCCGCGCAGCATTGGCCCGGTAAATCCTAATGCGATAGCTCGATCTGGCTCTACAATACCAATATCAACGGTGCGCTGCTTCCAGATTCGATTGTCGGTAAGTAACGTTTCGTACTCGTCCACACAGCCAGGAAAACGTTTAACAAACGCGTCAATAAAATCTAGCAAGCTACCTTGTCGGTCAGAATTGAGCTTACCGACTTCATTGTCGTTATGCCATTTTGAACTAGAATATTGGGGCATTTGATCGGGTAGATCGCGATAGACACCGCCGGGACGGTAATAGGTTGCGTGCATTCTTGTACCAGAAACTGCCTCATAACAATCCATTAGGTCTTCGCGCTCCCGAAAACAATAAAGGAACACGGTCATCGCGCCGATATCAAGGCCGTGGGCTCCTAACCACATCAGATGATTAAGAATCCGAGTAATTTCATCGAACATGACTCGAACGTATTGCGCGCGCAATGGTGGCGCAACACCAAGCAGTTTTTCTATCGCTAGTACATACGCATGTTCGTTACACATCATCGATACGTAGTCGAGCCGATCCATATAGCCAATGCTTTGATTGAACGGTTTAGCCTCAGCCAGCTTTTCCGTACCGCGATGCAATAGTCCGATGTGGGGATCCGCTCGTTCGATCACTTCACCATCCATTTCGAGCACTAACCGCAATACGCCATGCGCAGCCGGATGCTGCGGGCCAAAATTCATAGTCATATTGCGAATTTCAGGCATCCGGTTCAGCACCCTCTACAGTTTTAACGACTCGCACGTCCTCACGGGTCACTTTTGGCACGAGTACCCGCTTTTCTATCGAAACCGGCTGGTAAATCACTCGATTTTTATCCAAGTCGTAGCGAACTTCTACATGACCCTCTAACGGGAAGTCCTTTCGGAAAGGATGTCCGATAAATCCGTAGTCGGTCAAAATTCTGCGTAGATCCGGGTGCGAATTGAACAAAATCCCAAAAAGGTCGAACGCTTCTCGCTCATACCAATCCGCCGAAGGCCAAACGTCAACCACGGAGTCTATGCGAGGTGCATCATCGTCTAGAAAGGCTTTTAATCTAAGTCTGAAATTATGCCGCATCGATAGTAGCTGGTAGACGACGGCAAATCTTGCTGGGATATCTTTTGAAAGCGTCGGTTCTGTCCGGCGAACGCCACGACTAAATCCTGAGTCGGTAGCGGAGTGTGTCTGCCAGTCGGCGTGTCCGTAAGATAGATAGTCGATTCCAGAAAGATCTGAAAGTTGACTAAAAAGGAGTTGTTCATCATCACGAAGGCGCACCCCAACGGCTACCACATCCTTAGCGCGAACCACTACTGTCAATTCACCGCGATCCACGGCTTGCGAGATGATCGCGTCTCCAAACCGCTCTGAAATTATCGCGGCAATATTTTCGACCTTTTGGCCCTTCATTAGATAGAGTAGTTCTTTTAACGATTAATTGTGCGGCTTCGCTTGATCTTTTTCTGTAATTGCAAAATGCCAAACAACAGTGCCTCAGCAGTTGGGGGGCATCCAGGAACATAAATATCAACCGGGATTATGCGGTCGCACCCTCGCGTGACAGCGTAAGAATAATGATAATATCCACCGCCGTTCGCACACGAACCCATTGAAATTACCCACTTTGGCTCAGCCATCTGGTCATATACCTTACGCAGCGCCGGTGCCATCTTATTTACAAGGGTGCCTGCGACAATCATAACGTCCGATTGGCGTGGGCTTGGTCGGAAAACCACACCGAATCTGTCAAGATCATAGCGCGAGGCGCCCGCGTGCATCATCTCAACCGCACAACAGGCTAGACCAAAGGTCATCGGCCACATCGAACCAGTCCGAGCCCAATTGATTACTGTATCAACCGTCGTAGTGACAAACCCTTGCTCGGCCATCGGTGCTACTCCCATTCAAGCGCTCCCTTTTTCCACTCATAGATAAACCCCACCACCAATAATCCGAGAAACAGCATCATTGCGGTATACCCAAAAACGCCAATTTGATCCAATACCACGGCCCACGGAAATAAAAATGCAATT
>DPMX01000017.1:4070-12898 GCA_003540955.1 Gammaproteobacteria bacterium | reverse complement strand
GGTAGCTGCAATACTTCTGTAACCGCTGGCAACTGAGTCATAGGTACATGCAACAGCTGATCTCCCCACTACCAATTTTAACGCATCGTACAAGTCGTCACTAGATGCTCCTTTACGCGAAATTACAGAGGTTAAATGCCAGGTGTGCGCAATCGGTGCGAGTAAGCGAATGACACTCTGATGGTCTTTCATGTCTAGCATACCAAGCAACACGTGTGTACGACGGGGTTCAAGGTTAATCAACGTCCGCACAAAAGCATCGACAGCTTGTGCGTTATGCCCAACATCTAAGATGGTCTCAACCTCGCCTGAGACTCGCTGGAAACGTCCGGGAAGGTCAATATGACGTAAGCCACGTGCAACCTCAACATCTGTCACCGGCATACGATCCTTGAGAACTTCCAAGACCATTAATACTCCTGCAGCGTTACCTAGTTGGTAGTCGCCGATCAAGCTTGGCTTTGGTAATTCAACGCGTCGCGTATCACCGCTCCACCAACTCCAATATTCGCCATCATCCGAATAACGATAGGAGTTACCAAGAATTTCCAATTGTGTTGGTAGTTCATGCGCGAATCGCTTGATGCTACTAGCGACATCAATGTCCGAGCAAACGGCAGGTTTCCCTTTGCGCATAATCCCCGCTTTCTCCAATGCTATTAGTTCGCGGGTGTCGCCGAGAAACTCCGTGTGGTCGATTCCGATGGTTGCAATCAACGCAACATCCGCATCGATAATATTAACAGCGTCGAGACGTCCACCTAAGCCCACTTCAAGTATCACGATATCGAGCATTGCTTCACTAAACAAGGAAAGCGCCGCAAGCGTTCCAAATTCAAAATAAGTGAGCGGCGTTCCTGCACGCGCGAATTCGACCTGGGCAAACGCTGCACAGATTTCTTGATCCGATACCGGTGTGCCATCGATGCGGATCCGTTCGTTGTATACGCATAGGTGTGGTGACGTATACGTTCCGACACGATATCCAGCCTGCCGCAAAATTGACTCCAACATCGCCACGCTCGAGCCCTTCCCGTTCGTTCCAGCGACTGTAACTACGATGGGCGCGAGCCTTTTCATGTCCATCCTATCCGCTACCCACCGACAACGCTCTAGACCTAATTCAACGTCAACCACATGCTGCGACTCTTGCCAGGAGAGCCAAGCGTCGAGCGAATCTAAACGAACATTGGGTAGTGAATTACTCGTGGACATCGAGCGTGACTTATGGGAAATAGCCGAGGCTTAACCGAACTCCCTTTGTCCGGTCACCGAAAAAAATCAATTCGTCCGCATGATTGCAAATATCACCGCCGATGGATTCGAGCAAATTTTTAAGCTCCATAGCGTGATTCATCGAAGTCCACGATTCTTGCCGGCTCCTCGGCTTCTCCGGACGTACTAACAGCAGCAGCGCTTAAGAGCGTATCTTTCGTGCGATTAAATGTTCCTCGATCCATCAAAATTCTCAGTATAGATGCCAGCCGATCTCGCATGACTCGGCGGTCAAGAATCATGTCGAGCGCTCCATGCTCCAGAAGAAACTCGCTTCGTTGAAATCCTTCGGGTAAGACCTGTCGCACTGTCTGCTCGATTACACGCGGCCCAGCAAAACCGATCAACGCGTTAGGCTCAGCAACAATTATGTCTCCCAGTGCCCCAATGCTGGCCGAAACACCCCCCATAGTTGGGTCTGTCAACACCGAAATATAGGGTAGATGCCTCTCACGCAACTCCGCCACCGCGACGCTTGTCTTAGCCATTTGCATCAGAGCGGTCAATCCCTCTTGCATGCGTGCTCCACCGCTTGCACATATACAAATCATCGGTTTGTGCTCGTCAATGCAATGACGAATTCCACGTGTGAACCGCTCTCCGACGACAGAGGCCATTGAGCCGCCCATAAAATCGAATTCAAAAGCGCATACGACAACCGGAAGCGTTTTCAGGCTTCCTGCAGCAACGATTAGAGCATCCGATTCTCCGGTTTTCTTCTGCTCGGCGGAGAGGCGGTCTTTGTAGCGTTTACTGTCTCTAAACTTAAGGAAATCAACGGATGTCAACGACATCCCTATGTAGTCAATTACACCATCGTCAAGAAGGTATTCGATTCGTTTTCTAGCACCGATGCGTAAATGATGTCCGCATTTCATGCAGACATCGAGATTACGATCGAGTTCGGCTCTATAAAGAACGGCACTACATTCTGGACAGCTTGTCCAGACCCCCTCCGGAATCGATTTTCTTTTCACACCATCGATCCGAATACGTGAGGGTAGGAGTTTTTTGAACCAGTTCATTTTTATCAGTCTCGGCAATGGTTTCGAAGCAATTCAAAGAACGAGCCCAAATTCTTCCTTCGAACAGTCAACATTTGCGCGCTAGACCATTCGAGCACTGTCAAGTGCTAAGCGTAACTGTGTCACGAATGACTCGATCCGTTGTTGCATAACCGCCAGATCCAGTCGGTGCTCTTCAATTATTTCTACTATTGCACTTCCGACAATAACAGCATCCCCCGCGCCAGCGATGGCTCCAGCAGATTCGGGTGATTTTATTCCAAACCCCACTCCAATGGGTAGCGACAAACGTTGGCGAAATTGTTGGATGTGCGCACCTACTTCCTCCGCATCGACTGATTTACCACCCGTCACGCCTTTGACAGACACATAATAAACGAATCCGCTTGCGAACTTACACACATTCTCGATCCGCTCGAGCGACGAATTTGGTGCAACGAGAAAGATTTGATCTAGACCACCTGTAACAAGTTGTGTGTTGATCTCGTCTGCCTCTTCCGGCGGGACATCAACAATCAACACACCATCCACACCCACGGCGGCGGCTTTTTCCACAAAGTTTGCATAACCCATCGCCTCGATCGGGTTGAGATACCCCATCAATACAACCGGAATCGTTAGGTCTTCTTCACGAAATTTTTGTACAGTATCTAGTACACTAATTAAAGTAGTACCGCTTTTTAGTGCACGTTCGCTCGCCCGTTGTATGATCGGCCCGTCAGCCATCGGGTCAGAGAAGGGCATACCAAGTTCAATAACATCAGCCCCTGACGCCGCAAGGGATCGCATAATACTAAGGGTTGCATCGGGTTCCGGATCTCCCGCTGTCACGTACGTGATCAACGCACATCGGCTCGATTTTGCCATATCCGAAAAACAACGTTTGAGTCGATTAGACATGATTAGTTTCTATTCCAACGCCTTCTAAGATGGCTCAGAACCCTATGGATAGCGCACAGATACATCTTACATGTTGCCTAGAGAGAAACATCCGAAATTGAAGCAAGAGCTTCCATATCTTTGTCCCCACGACCCGATAGATTGACGATGATTACCTGTTCAGGCGACATCTCTGGAGCCAGTTGATTGGCGTAAGCCAAAGCGTGACAAGATTCCAATGCAGGGATAATCCCTTCGACTCGAGTAAGCCGATGGAACGCGGCAATTGCCGCGTCGTCATTGATACAAAAATACTCAGCACGCCCGGTATCTTTTAACCACGCGTGTTCGGGCCCTACTCCTGGATAATCAAGCCCGGCAGAGATTGAATGGGTAGGAAGAATCTGTCCATCTTCATCCTGGAGTAGATAAGTGCGGTTGCCATGTAATACACCCGGGCGACCAACGTTCAACGGGGCTGAATGACGCCCAGTTTCGACCCCGTAACCGCCTGCCTCAATACCAATCAAACGCACCTCTCGATCATTTATGAACGGATAAAACAATCCGATTGCATTCGACCCACCACCAACACAAGCGATCAATGTATCGGGCAAACACCCGATCTGATGAAGTGATTGACACCGAGCCTCCCGCCCGATCACACATTGAAAATCGCGCACCATCGCCGGATACGGATGAGGGCCAGCAACTGTACCGATGATATAAAATGTGTCATCAACATTTGATACCCAGTCACGCAGCGCTTCGTTCAGAGCATCCTTTAAGGTGCATGATCCAGAATCAACTGGAATCACCTCGGCCCCAAGCATCTTCATTCGATAAACATTAGGCGATTGCCGTTGTATATCTTCCGTCCCCATATAGACCGCACATTGCATCCCCAGGCGTGCGGCAACCGTCGCGGTCGCAACACCGTGCTGACCTGCACCGGTTTCGGCGATAACACGTCGCTTACCCATGTTTCGGGCCAACAGTGCTTGGCCGATAGTGTTGTTAATTTTGTGTGCACCTGTGTGATTCAGATCTTCGCGTTTCAGATATATCTGCGCACCTTTGAGCTCATCAGACAGTCGTTTCGCATGATAAAGTGGTGATGGGCGCCCGACGTAGTGTGTTAGGTCATAATCGAACTCGGCCAGAAATTTTGCGTCATGGATGCACGCCAAATAAGCGGCCTCAAGTTGAGCCAAAGGAGCCATGAGCGTTTCGGCGACGAACTTGCCCCCATAGACACCATAATGGCCTGTCGAATCCGGCAAACTCCCGTCGTTTTGCATCTTAGAAAAATCTGATGTCATCTTCGCACTCAACTTAACCTTACCTCTCGCATAAAAGCCTGCATTTTAGCGTGGTCCTTAATACCTTTATCACGTTCTATACCGCTACTCACGTCAACCGCATACGGACTGACCTCTTTGATAGCGCGAGCCACATTAGATGCGTCGAGTCCGCCTGCTAATATGACCGATTTCCGCAGCCTCCGGGGGACACGATCCCACTCAAAGGGATTTCCGGTTCCACCGAACTTCGCTGGATCGAACGCGTCGACCAGCAGCGCTACAGCACCGGCGAATCGATCCGCCTCATCCAGTAGATCTAAGCCCGGAGACATTCGTACCGCTTTCACGTATGGATGCCCGAGACTCTCGCACTCCTGGACCGACTCTTCCCCGTGAAACTGCACTAGATCTAGCGGCACCTCGGCCACTATGCTTGCAACATCGTCGACGTTGGCGTTCACAAATAAGCCTACCTTACAAACCATTGGTGGAAGTTGGCGAGTGATACCCACTGCTTCAGCAACTCCAATACAACGAGGGCTTTCGGGATAGAAGACAAACCCTAAGGCATCGACCCCTAACTCCACGGCCATTTTCGCATCGTCGACTCGAGTAATCCCGCAAAATTTAACCCGGGTTCTAGCACTCATCATTTATAGGGCCCCGCGTCGGTTGTTAGCACGAATATCTTTGTCGTTTATTCCATCATCTTACAATGTAGCCAGGCCACATTAGCGCTCGATTTCATCCCTATAAAAACGAACCACACCCATTTCAACACACAGATTGTCTCATTTCCGAGCCACGACGCATACAAAACCGACCCTGTAGTCGCAGAATTTCGCGAAGCCAGGTGCGAAGAACCGATGTGACCGTTGTGGTTTTGTCTCTGGACCCGCTAACTAGGGAGGCTCCGCATCAAGCAGCATCCAAGGGCTGTGTGACATCATCGCTTTTGCTAAACCGAAGCGTTCCGGATAGTCGACACCGGTCAAATACAAACCACAAGCATCTGCCGTCATTCCTCCGACAGTCCGATCACGCGCGCTGAGCACTTGTTGTACCCACTCGGGAGGTTTTCGTCCGTCACCTACACACAACAAAGTACCCACGACATTTCGAACCATGTGCTGCAAAAACGCGTTCGCCTCAATAACAATAGTTAGGAGATCTCCGCTCCTTCGAATGTCTATCCGGTTCACCTTGCGCATTGAATGCAATGATTGACAGCCGCTTGCCCGAAACGAAGTGAAATCGTGATAACCAACAAGGCAACGGGCTGCCTGCAACATTAAGCCCGCATCTAAAGGTTTATATACGAAGCTTACTTTATTCTTCCAAAGGCCCGGCCGTGCCATACGGTTACATATAATGTATCTATATGTTCTGCCCTCTGCCGAAAAGCGCGCGTGAAACTCGGTGTCGACCTCTCGCGCCCACTGCACAGAAATATCGTTTGGGAGATTTGAATTTGCACCGAGAACCCACGATCGCGAAGTTCGCTTAACAGTCGTGTCGATATGGATCACCTGACCCGTTGCATGAACTCCAGCGTCCGTACGACCCGCACAGTACGTTCTTATTGACTCGTCCGCGACCGTAGAAAGTGCTTTTTCCATACAAGCCTGTACCGTTCGACCACTCGTTTGACGTTGCCAACCAACGAAATTCGAACCGTCGTACTCGACGCCGAAGGCAAACTTCATTCTACCAAGTCCCCTGTTGAACCAGTGGCTATGTTAGCTGTTCGATCAGCCGCCGCGCCTCGGCCTGTTGGATATCAGATCCAACACGAACCACTTGATCAAGAATTGACCGAGCGTAATCGCTGTCCCCAAGCTCAAAATATGCTTTTGCGAGATTCAGCATGGTGTCGATCTCGCTGGCGTCGCTTTCTCCATCTACTTCGGGGTACACCGGCAACAAAACCGACTCCTCTTCATCCGGCGTGATCCCCGAGCCATCGCCAGTCTTTGAAACACCCGGGACAAGCTCGCTATTTTGATCGCTCAGATCGGAGTCGGTAACTCGATCAACCACAGACTCGTAAAGGTATTCGCGCGACTCCAATGTCTCTTCAGCCGTTGGCTCCAATGCGCTTTCTGATTCATCGTTGGTTGTAGGTTCGATACCACCACTGGCGTCATCACTTAGGGCGAGTTCGTCCAGTTGGGAGCTATGCAGCGACAAACCAAATTCGAGGCTGTCTTCTCTGATCCCAGGAGGTTCTTGTAGTGAAACCGTGTCACTGTTTTCAGGTACGCCGAGGGAGTCTTCAGGTCCAACTTGGGGCTCAACATCGGCGCCTTCGGTCTCCTCGCTTGAATTCAAATCTTCGTCGCCATTAATCTCCGATACAATCCGTCCATGGGCTTCTTTCTGATCGCCTCTAAATAATTTGGCTAACAATTCAAAGGCAATCAGTAGTAAGAGTCCGAGAGTGGCAAAAACTGTATTAGCTCCCCCAGGGATAATGTTTAGGATACGTTGCGGGATAAAGCCACTGAGCAACGATCCGGCACTGTCCGGTTCTTCCCCAAGGGCGTCATCGAAATCAACCGCAATATCAGTGTAAGAAGGAGCCCTCGTCTCCTTCGCCGTATTTTGGGCGTCTGCAGATCGAGAAACCTCAGCGTCAATGACAAGATCTGGGTGTGCCGATACGCCGACTCCGGAAAGCCTTGCTTGTAATGCTGCCAATTCATCGTCCTTCATATCAAGCTGACGGCTCATCAAAGCGATGATTTCATTGGCTTCTGCGATTCGGGTCCGGAGATCGATATTCTCTTGTACTTGGGCGTCCAGTTCCTCCCGCGCCAAGATACCATCGGCGAAAGCGTCATCCGCCGGGGCCGCACCCGCGGCATCACCACCTTCCGGAGCAACCAGTTCCAGACGAGGGTTCACTCTTTCGTCGGCCGCCCGCTCCAAAGCATGAACGCGAACAGTTTCTGCCACCGATTCCTGTTCAACATTTGGGACTTCGTCTAACCGTGCTTCCACTAAACCCCCCGTAGGACGGGAATAGCTAACATTCCAGAGATCATATTGACGTCTGATCTCAGCCATGGCCTCGCCCTGTGACATCGCGCTGATCTCACTTTCGTTTGGTATCCGCAGGACCGCACCGCGTTTCAATAGATTGATGTTATCGTTATCGAAAGCTCGGGGGTTTGCGAGCAGCAAAGCGAGCATCATTTGTTGAACACTAGTGTGATCATCCGGGCGATTGGCACTGGCAAGAGACCACAAAGTATCCTTTGCCCCTACCGGCCCTAAGACGGGTTCTACGCTGTGACTCGGTTGCGCTCTTGGTATTGCAGGAACCTTCGGCATCGCTACTACTCCACTGGCGGGTGTAGCTGTTGCCGGCAGCAATACATTCTGTTGGACAAGATCGCCGCGCCGAGTGCGGAGTGATACGGCATACTCCCGCACCGCAACGCCGGTCATCCAACTCAGCTCAAGTAAAAATCTTAGATCCGGTTCGCGCATAGCATCATTGGATGAGATCTGAACGTATCCTAGACCGTTGCCAGCATCGACAATCTTAAATCTAAGCTTCAGGACTTCACCTTCGCGCCGTATTTTGGCACGCTCAAACTGCATTTCATCCGCTAGTTGAACTCTAGTGCCTTCAAGATCCGATCCCGCAACGCCAAGAATTTCAACACGCCCATCATACGGTTCGTTCAAGACTGACAACTGGTTCAGTGTTCCCAATCCGAGACCGAACACCATTTGAGGCATCGAAACTAATACCAAAGCCGCGGCGAGACTCCGTAACATTATAGTTTCCTTGCTTGTTCACCGTTCAATTTAAGCGTCGCCGACTCACCGGCACAGGGATCGTTTGCCCATTGGCACAACGCCAAAGCAACCTTCGAATTAACGATACTGTCAAATATTATCTACTAACATCTAAATAGCTTTTTACCAAAATTTCCGCAATCTGGACACTATTCAATGCCGCGCCCTTTCGAACATTGTCAGCAACCAACCACAAATTGATGCCGCGTGGGTGTGATATGTCGTCTCGAATCCGACCGACAAAAACAAAATCGGTGTCCGCACCTTCGGTAACAGATGTAGGGTAACCACCATCCTCACGTGCATCCAAAACCTTAATGCCAGCCGCTTTGGCTAATAAATTTCGGACCTCAGACGCACTAATCTTGGACTTAGTCTCAATATGCAAAGCCTCAGAATGACCGTAAAATACGGGCACTCGCACGCAGGTAGGGTTGACATGGATTTCCGCTTTACCCAATATCTTCTGAGTTTCCCACACCATTTTCATTTCTTCTTTGGTGTACCCGTTTTCCATAAAAATGTCTACGTGTGG
>DPMX01000017.1:3549-3796 GCA_003540955.1 Gammaproteobacteria bacterium | reverse complement strand
TCTTCTTTGGTGTACCCGTTTTCCTGAAAGGCATCGATCTGCGGTAAGCAATTAAAGGCTATTTGCTTCGGGTAGACATCCGTCGCGATTGGCCGGGCATTCAGAAGGTCAGCTGTCTGTTTCGCCAACTCCTCCATAGCCCTCTTGCCAGTACCTGATACGGCCTGATAGGTCGCGACATTTACCCGGTCAACGCCAACGGCATCGTCGATTGGCTTTAGCGCAAGCAACATCTGAATGGTCGAAC
>DPMX01000017.1:0-3231 GCA_003540955.1 Gammaproteobacteria bacterium | reverse complement strand
GAACAGTTCGGATTGGCAATAATATTGCGATTTTTATAAGACTCAATTGCCCCCGGATTAACCTCCGGCACGACGAGGGGGATGTCATCATCGTAGCGAAACTGTGAAGTATTATCGATGACGATACAACCGGCAGAGGCTGCTTGTGGAGCGTAGATCGCGGATACACTAGCGCCCGGCGAAAACAACCCGATATCGACGTCACTAAAATCAAAAGTGTCGAGATCTTCAACAACCAACCACTTGTCCCCATACTCGACCCGAGAGCCGGCTGAGCGACTGCTTGCAACAGCGCAGACCTCCCCTGCCGGAAAATTGCGCTCGGCCAATATCGACAACATTGTCTCGCCAACTGCACCAGTAGCGCCGACTACCGCAATTTTCAATTTCCCGCTCACCGTATCCATTGTACTTAGTCGCCAAGTGACGCTACGACGAGCTCCGCCATCTCGAGGGTGCCCACTTGCTGCGCACCTTCACTATAGATATCACCAGTTCGATATCCCTTGTCCAGCGTCCGTGCGACGGCGCGCTCAATCCGGTTAGCATGCATTGATTCATTCAATGTGTATCGCAGCATCATTGCCAACGATTGGATTGTCGCCAGGGGGTTGGCTAAGTTTTGCCCAGCGATATCCGGTGCTGAGCCATGTACTGGTTCGAACAAACCCTTGCCGTTGGCATCTAGAGACGCAGAGGGCAACATCCCGATCGAGCCAGTGAGCATAGGCGCTAAATCCGATAATATATCGCCAAATAGGTTAGAGGTGACGATAACATCGAACTGCCTCGGGTTCCGCACAAGCTGCATCGCGGCACTGTCGACATACATATGTGATAGCTCCACCTCAGTATACTCGCCCGCCAATGATGTAACGATATCGCGCCATAACTCCGTCGTCTCAAGCACATTAGCCTTATCGACGGAACACAAGCGGCCCTGTCGTTTCCCTGCGATGTCGAAACCAAGCCGTGCGATCCGGGTGATTTCGTGCTCCGTATACACCATCGTATTGTGACCGCTACGAGTACCATCAGCAGCAACCTGAATTCCTCTAGGCTCACCAAAGTATATACCGCCGGTCAGTTCGCGAATGATCATGATATCTAGGCCTGTAACAACTTCGGCTTTAAGCGTTGAACTTGCCGCGAGTGGCGCGAGCAAAACAGCGGGACGAAGATTACAGAATAATTCAAGTTCTGAACGCAATGCCAGCAGGCCGCGCTCCGGCCTACGCGCGCGATCGATCTTTTCCCATTTAGGGCCTCCTACAGCCCCGAGTAGAATCGCGTCCGAGCTGCTAGCAAGTTCAAGCGTGGAAGCGGGCAACGGTTCGCCGCAATCATCGATCGCGGCTCCTCCCATCAGCGCATGTTCTAGCGCCACATCGAGGCCAAACTTCTCGCTGAGCGCAGCAATCACGAGCTCGGTGGCCCTCATTATTTCAGGGCCGATCCCGTCACCGGCCAGGATTAAGATCTTGTGCGTCATACAGCCTCGCTACTAGTAATTGAAAGGGCGCGTAGGATACCGTAAACGATTGGCCGGCAACACTGATAAACGATGCTCTATAATCATAATTAACAGCTAACATTGAAGAATGATGAATCCCGGACTAAAACACCTTCAGTCGTACCCTTTTGAGCGCTTAGCAAAGCTGCGGGAGAGTACGATTGCGCCAAAGCATCTATATCCAATCAATATGTCCATTGGAGAGCCGCAAGCGCCAACACCGAAATTTATTCAGATGGCACTAATCGACGCGATAAGTAAGACCGGCAAATACCCAGCTACCCGAGGATCCGAAAGCTTACGCGTTGCAATCGCCAACTGGTTGAGGACACGCTTTCAGCTCCCGGCCGAGAGCATCAATCACGAACGCAATGTAATTCCGGTAAACGGGACTCGGGAGGCATTGTTTTCTATTGCTCAATGTTTGATCGACCCACGGCAGCCGAACCCAACGGTCGCCATGCCCAACCCGTTCTACCAAATCTATGAAGGAGCAGCCTTACTCGCCGGCGCACAACCTTTTTATATCCCGTGCTTAAACGAAAATAACTTCCTACCGGCATTTGAGTCAGTCTCTGCGAAGATTTGGGATGCCTGCCAGCTTGTCTATATTTGCACCCCGGGAAACCCGTCTGGCCGCGCGATGGATATGACCCAAATCGGAACTCTAATCGACCTAGCCGATCGACACGACTTTGTTATCGTATCAGACGAATGTTACTCCGAACTCTATCTTGACGAAGCGAAACCTCCCGTCGGGTTATTGGAAGTCGCGGCGGCACTCGGTCGAACCGATTTTCACCGTTGCATTGTGATGCACAGCTTATCGAAACGCTCAAACGCACCTGGCCTGCGTTCTGGCTTCGTTGCGGGCGATGCAGACTTAATCGACAGCTATCTACAATACCGAACATACCACGGCAGTGCCATGGCGCTGCACGTGCAGGCAGCAAGTGTCGCCGCATGGAAAGACGAAGCACATGTTCGGAAAAATCGGCGACTGAATCGCGAAAGATTTCGTGCTGTGATTCCTATATTAAAGCCGTATCTTGATATTTCGGAGCCCGATGCTGGCTTCTACCTATGGCCGCTACTCCAGCTCGATGACATCCAGTTCTGCCGCGCATTGATCGAAAAACAAAACGTCATTACGTTGCCAGGTCGGTTTCTTGCACGACCTAGCGAGCACGGTAATCCAGGACAGAACCGTGTCAGAATTGTGCTCACCGACAAGGTTGATACTTGCGTCGAGGGGGCCCAGCGAATAGCGGCGTTACTTCAGCAATACTCTGGTTAAATATCGCGGCCGGCAACCTACTCTAGCAACAAAAACTTAAACAAGGAACACGTATGGAAAACCTAAAACAAACCATTAATGCTGCCTTTGATTCGCGCGCAGATTTCACACCAGACAACATTCCCAAAGACGTGCAGAGTGCAGTAGATGATTGCTTTGGCAAGCTTGATCGCGGCGAGCTCCGCGTGGCCGAGAAAATAAACAATGAGTGGACTGTCAACGAGTGGGCCAAAAAAGCCGTGCTATTGTCATTTCGTCTAAACGACAACGCCCTAATGGAGGGCAATTACACGAATTACTACGATAAAGTACCTAGTAAGTTTGCCGGACTTACCGAAAATGAATTTCGCCAAATCGGCGCAAGGGTAGTGCCGCCGGCGATCGTTCGGCGTGGTTTCTACATCGCATCTGGTGTTGTCCT
>DPMX01000246.1 GCA_003540955.1 Gammaproteobacteria bacterium | reverse complement strand
AAATAAGCTTTGTAGCATGTTGTTGTAGAGCACCAATAGTCCTGCGATTTGGTATTCATCCCGACCGAGGCCAATGTTTTTCTGCAGCTCAAAGTCGATTTGATCGAGCAAAGCTTTACGACGCAGATCGGGCAGCGAATCATATATTCTGGCTGAGATACGCGCTTGATTATCAGATATCGATACATAAGGCTCGATCATTGCGGCGCGTAGGGCATAGGGCATGCGTTTGTATATTACATTCAACTGGAATGCATCAAACTCCTGGCCTTTGTTCAGATCTTCCGCAACCCGAACAACCGTTGCAAGCGAAAGCACCTTTCCCACGGCCGCGAGGCTATCAAGATAGTCGTGAACCTGTTTTATTTTATTGATCTTTGTTGGTGTAAACCAAACATCATCGTCAGAAGATTCGATCTCGCCGAACAATTCCGCCAAATCATCGAAGCCGGAAGGCTCCTCTGGCATTACGGATGTTTCATTATTGAATTTCAAGATGATGTCGACCGGTGTTGTACCGCCAAGCATTTCGTCAATTTGTTTTAGGCCTTGGTATATCTCGGTATCTTTGTGGAAGTAGTTGATGAAACTGTTTTCAACTTCTAGTTTTTTGATCCCTGCTAGTCCAATAATGGCAACAACGATAGATGTAATCACAACCGCAGTGCCATATTTTTCGGTGATTTCGCCAAGTATCTGGGTAAATACGTAGCGCTCCGCTTCTGGGCGGTTAAGCGACTTTTTCTTGAGAAGCAATAGCGCAGCAGGAAATAACGTGAACGACGTGATAAATACGACGGCCAAACCAATGGTCATCATCCAGCCGAAGTCGATCACTGGTTTTATTCCGCTTACCACCAGTGAGGTAAATGCGATTATTGTAGTTACCGCTGTATACAAGCACGGCCGAACCATATGATGTGCAGTTTCACGAACTAGGTCATATTGGCTGGCCTCTTTTGGAAGGTCGCGATGCAGCTCTCGGTAGCGCACAATTAAATGTATATTCATCGACATTGTGATAATGAGCATTAACGAAATAAAATTCGACGAGATTACCGTTACATTCCACTCAATGAATCCCAGAAGGCCAATCATAATTGTGCCGGCATAGGCGCAACTCGCCAGTGGTAACACTACCCAGCGGACCTCTCGGAAAATAAGCGACAGCATCACAATTAGAAAAATCGCGACACCGCTACCAAAGGTAAGTAGGTCGTTACCGATGAAGGTGACCATGTCATCGACAATCATTGGAACGCCACCAAGGTGTAAAGTGCCTTGTTCGGCGTATTTGTCCATAACTTCACGGATCTCAGCTACGGCTTTATGGTTGGCATCGTCGGCTATGTTCTTCAACGTCGAATAACTATCTAAGATATGATCGAGTTCAGATTTTTCGGCAGCGGTTAGTTCTTGCTGGCCTCTTCTACTGATTAGCTCGTTCCGGCGCCTTTGGATGTGATGAAAATCGTCATCGGTATTCAAGAAAATCTGAATTGCAGTTAGCGTTCCCTCTGGATTGACCACCAGGTCACGGTAGACGGGGCTTGTTGTGAGCTCGATTCGTGCGCGCTCCAGATCCGCGTTTCCTGCACTTAGTAGTCGGACGTTTTTCGAAACCTCCGCTAGGGTACCGTCAACGTTTTTCACCAGCGGAACGTCGAGCATCGAAATTACCGAGTAAACAGAATCGAGTTGTTTGAGGTCATCCCGGATTTTTCCAACAAGCTCAATTGTTGTTGGATCAAATAAGTCATTATTGGGCGTTAATGTGACAAAAAGGAATTCTCGAATGCCATACCGCTGAGCTAGCTCGCGAAAATTGCGGAGGTCTTGATCATTTTCTAGTAATAACGAATCCGACGACGCGTCTAGCTTGAAATTCGGCACCGAGAATGCGAAAAAACCTAAGATTACAGCGAGGATCGCAAGGGTAAATCGCGGAAATCCGAGTACAGTCCGGTCGTAAATTAAAGAGATAATGTTGCTACTCCTTGGCCCATCATTTGTCGATCTATTTAGGAATCCCGTCGCTGGCAATGGAAAATCACAGCATCATGCGTAGGGTATATTTGTTACCGGACGATGTTCTAGTTTCGGTTGCTGTTGATGAAATGTCTGAATATATAATAACCCGAGAACGAGAGGACGACGATAGGGTGAGGCCGCTATTGATCATGAGACAGCGTAAAATATGAGTTATTCGTTGGTCTCAAATAGCTCGGGCAGAGCAGTAACCCATATTGCATGTCATGATTTTATGGATGCCCAGCCGCAATAGTACGGTTTAAAAATTTGGGGCAGAAATCGAATCGATTTCTGGGAGTCATGAAGCAATTTACTCACGCGACCTGTGATGTCATCATTCAAAAATGATTTTTGAATAAGAAACAAGCTGTATTTTGAACGAAGAATTTAAACTCGAATTACGCGAATTTCTTCGCGAATTAGTATCAGTTGCGGCGGCGGCGGCAGTTCCCTATTTTCGAAGTGGTTTATCGTATGAGAATAAATCGGTGGGAGTATATGATCCGGTAACAAGTGCTGACCGTGATACCGAAGAGGTAATTCGTCGTTCAATAATATCGCGTTATCCACACCATGGTGTGAGTGGGGAAGAATTTCCGCCAGTTAATCCGGATGCCTCTTTCCAATGGGTTATCGATCCGATCGATGGGACGAAAGCTTTTTTGTCTGGACTGCCGACATGGGCGACCTTGATTGCGCTTTGCGACGAAAATCGCCCGATACTTGGTCTTATGAGTCAACCGATTGTGGGTGAGTATTTTATAGGCGGTTTCGATGTTACTGAACGATTCGACGATAATGGATGTAGCAAGTTGCATACGAGCGACGTTATACGAATGACTGACGCATCAGTTTTCGCAACATCACTTGATATGTTTTCGCCCGAGCTGGAATTACCAAAATTTAAAGCGCTTTCACGTTCGGCGCGAATGACCCGTTTCGGGGTAG
>DPMX01000359.1 GCA_003540955.1 Gammaproteobacteria bacterium | reverse complement strand
GTCGCTGCGAGTGCCGTTCAATTTGCGCCACAGATTGCGCCGATCGTGAATGAACTTCAACTGTACCAAAGAACCGCCAATTGGGTAGTGCCAAAAGAAAATACGCCCTATACAAAGGATCAGCTCGAGTATTTCCGCCAACACCCAGAAGCTGTCGAGCAGAGCCGGGAGGAAATCTATAAGGTCTGGAACACGCTAGCAACGTTCGGAGACAAAGAAGTACTCGCCGATATCGAGGCCGCAGGTCTCGAACGTATTAATAGCGTAAATGATCCTGAGGTGCGCCGGAAGCTTACCCCAAACCATCCCTTCGGGTGCAAACGGCCATTATTTTCTGATCTGTATTACCCGATGTTTAATCGTGGCAACGTAAACCTTATAACCGACGATATCAAACGGATCTCAGAAAGCGGGATCGTTACAACCGACGGTGTTGAGAGAGAAGTCGATACGATCATCTATTCGACGGGCTTTTACACCACCTCGTATTTAACTGCGTTGGATGTAACTGGGCGTGACGGACTACACATTAAAGATGCATGGAAAGATGGCGCGCAAGCGTATCTCGGTATGAATACTACAGGATTCCCTAATCTTTTTATGTTGTACGGTCCAAACACCAATCAAGGATGCATACTATATATGCTCGAGCAACAGGTCGCATACGTCATGCGTCAAATAAAACGTATGAATACCGAGAACCTCGCGTGGATGGATATTCGCAGTGATGTGATGGCCAGTTTCAACGAAAAATTACAAAACGATATTGCCAAGGTCGACGTTTGGCAGGCTGAGTGTGGCAATGAATTCTACTACCGAGCTCCATCTGGCCGCCTTGTCACACAGTGGCCACACTCGATGGATGAATTTATGCTACAAACCAGTCGGGACAATACTACGGATTTTGACGTAGAGGTAATAGCCTAGTTATACCTCCCAGTCCGGTTCAGATCGTACGGATACTTATAGTGACCAAAATAGAATTGGAACTCTTCAGTACGAAGAAACACACTTAAAGTTGCTAAGTAAAGTCAGATAAAACATCAGTAATGAACTAAGATCGGTAATCGATTAATAGGGCGTAGGCCAGTTTTACGAAAGGAAGTAACGTGTCCGAAGCCAATAATCGACAGATCGATTTCTACTTTGACTATATTTCTCATAATGCCTACCTCGCCTGGCACGTATTGCCGGCAATGGCAACTAAATACGTGTACACTGTTCGACCAGTGCCTGTCTTATTTGCTGGATTTTTACAAGAGTTTGGGCAACTCGGTCCGGCCGAGATTAAACCAAAGATCCAATGGATGAATCGTAACAATCTCCGGAAAGCGGCTCTTCTTGGAATTCCTCTAAACCCACCAAAACTTCATCCATTCAATCCTTTATTTATACTCCGGCTGACTGCTCAGGATATGCCTGAACACCAGCGTCTTCAGATCACAGATCGAATCTTTTCTGCCATCTGGGTCGAAGGAGTCGATCCAAATGATCGAGAGGCGATAGGAAAACGTCTCGACGACCTCGATAAAGTTGCACTGATCGCTGGGTCCGCAAAAGATGCTGCTAAGGCTCAAGTTAGAGCTAATACAGACGAGGCAATTGCTAGAGGCTGTTTTGGGGTGCCAAGTATGGTAGTTAATAACGAAGTCTTTTGGGGATATGATGACTTATCGACTCTAGAAGCAGTACTCGCCGGTTTTGATCCTCTAGATAAAGTAGACCACGTAAAATATCATTCCGGTTGGGAAGCCGCGTCCGCGGCAGGACAACACCGTCGATAAGTTTCGCGACAATTGTCCGGTACTGGCGGCACTTGGATTTAGAAATCCCGAACGTAGTGCCAACCCGAGTCGAGCATAAATAACCGATGCTGCGCACCTTCTGCTGTCAAATCCAGCGTCTTATAGCCAGCATCTTCTTCGTACAAAGAGCAACGACCATTTTCAAGTTCTACCAGCCGCGGAACAAATCGCTCTACGTCTTGACTACCAAGGCAGTCAAAAGAGTGATTACTCTCAGTGAATCGCTGCAATTTCACCAGCGACACAAAGGTAGGTGGAGGTAAGATAATTTCATTATTCGCACGTTTTCGAAGCGCATCACCGATCGATAACCATTGATGCTCAACTATCTCACTACCGTCTACCTCTACCGTGTTGTCGGAGGCAACCTGCGTCAAGAAAAACCACGTGGCAAAACGCTTCGGTTGGTTTTCCGGTGTGGTCCAGTGGCTAAAACACTCTAGATGGGACTCACAAACTGTTAGAGCAGTCTCTTCAGCTACCTCACGGACCGCGGCACGACGTGCAATTGTGAGTTCGTCAACATCTTCAGCGCCGTAATCGACTGCATCAACCTTACCACCAGGGAAAACCCACGAACCTCCGTGAAATGCGATTCTTTTATTCCTCCTAACTAGCAACACTTGTGACGAATTACTAGCGTCACGGGTGATAATAACCGCTGAAGAAGGAATCGCTGGCACAATCGACATATGATCCAGGTCCCTCCTAGGTTTTAGCAACGAAGGTCATGCAAACATCCGGGTTGCCCGCGGGACCCGTTAAGTCTTCTGATAATGTGATCAACAGTAATACCTTATCTTGAGCCTATCGCAATGGAGCTATTTCCTAGTCACGCCTGTAGGAGGTCTATTTAAACCACCCCGGAGCAAACCATAACGATCAACTCGAGTTCTTAATACGTTCAATTCCGCGGGTGTCGGTAACTCCGTTACCGGCACTTCATCAGGGATCAACAGTTCGAAACCTGTGTTCGACTGAACGTCCAGCAACGTAACTCCCGGATGTAAAGATCGTAACCGCATCCGTTTTTCGCACTCGCTAAAATCCATCACGCACAACGGCGTGACGCAATATTTCGGACCGCCTCCCGGAATACCTAACTTCTTACGCGCATCGGCACCACCCTCATTCCAACCAATTGTGCTAATAAAATCACAACGCGGCACGAAGGTACGTGCGGTATGTGAATTTAAGACAATGTGGTAACGCCCTACGTGTGTAGTTAAGGTTGGGGTCCCCACAGATCCTGGCCCACGAAACTTTAATTTACGATAGTCATCGCCTACCCCAATCAAATTAGTATTACCGTAGGGGTCAACCTGGATCCCGCCGACAAAAAACACGCGGCGACTCCAATCTTTAACCTGGTCAAAGCGATGTCCGCGATCACTAAATGATTCTGCCCACCGAACCACACGACGATCCCACCCAAAAGCCGGAAGCGGCAAGTATTCTAGGTGTGCGACATTCATCCGCGCACCTAAAAATACCAACTCCATATTTGGGCCATGCATCATATGCGCGAGTCTCACCGCCGCTTCAGGTACTGGTAACCCGATCCCAACTTGCAAATGTTCCCCATCAACGAAATCGCGTGCTAAAAAAACAGCCATCAACTCCTGGGGTGAGCACTCTATCGCCATAGCTGATTAGTACTCATGTAAGGCGAGTAATCGCTTAATCCCGATCCGCTCTAGGTAATCACCATGAGTTTCAGGTTCGCGACAGTAATAAGTTAGAAACTGCAGCAGCTCGGTGCTATTGACGTTAGCTGCTGAAAAATAATCCTGCACAAAAGAAACATCCTGGACATAATACCCGCGACTATAAAACGGATGAGCGCCATATGGCATACGTATGACAGCGTCGGCCCCACCAATCGTCGTCGTCCAGGGGTCGCTCCGAATATCCTCGTTTGGAATTATCTTCTCTACCTGCACGATCGTGCGAGCGGATGCCCGGTGGAGGAATAGATCGATCCAACCTGGGCCATCGCAATGTCGAACGTTACCGTAGGCATCAGATTCTGCGGCATGTAACAATGCAAGATCGGGCTTAATCGCGGGTACAGCTATAAGCGTTTCTCCGTCAATCGGATCGCTAATTAGTTTTAGATCAGGATTGATATCTGGCAACG
>DPMX01000184.1 GCA_003540955.1 Gammaproteobacteria bacterium | reverse complement strand
GAGCTGATTTACATCGCCGTTTCGGTCGCGAACCAATGTGAATACTGCATTCATTCTCACACTGCTGCTGCTCGTGCAAAAGGGATGACCGACGACCAGCACGCGGAGCTAATGGCTGTTATTGGCATGGCACATTCGACAAACGGACTGGTGACGACGATGCAGCTACCAGTGGATGATGCGTTTAGGGTGACTACCGCCTGCGATTAGAGGTGCTTCAACGTTTGACCGTGCAAAGCAGTTATATTATTGGTGGTCGCCCTATTCATAGCGTTTGCCGTCGCGTTCTAACCACCCTCCGGCTCGCTCTTCTCGGGAGTCCTTATGTGTCCTATGGACTAATCCACCGCGATCATTCATTTTAAATTGCCCGCGGAACTTAATTTTGTCACCGCGTTGTAGGTTTTCAATACGAGGCGACAAATCCGTATTGTGCCTGACCAATAATGTTTGGCCATTGGTAAGTTTGAGAATAAATCGCTGATGAGGGCTGTTATCGTCGTCTTCCAAAACGCGGCCAACGATCCCGACCGACTCCACCATTGTCGCATCTAGAGCCTTACCAAAAGGTGCAGGCTCCGACGCGTACCGCCCCGTTGTAAGGTCAACCGGATCTGCAGTAGGAGTCGAGTTCGACGTGGGGCGGACATTCAGGAGGTAATAGCTCACTACTACGACCAGCGCAATAATTGTGCCGTATGGTTTTCTAGTGTTCGATTTTTGATTCATTGTCTGTCAGGGATCGCTCTATTGCATTGATTCCAGTTCCCCCCAACGCTCGATTGCTTGGTCAAGTTCTGTTTGACACTCTCCGAGGCGTTGGACGATTGGCTGAGTCTGTTCAAATGGCTGTTGATAAAATTCCACAGTATTTGTTTGTTCATGAAGTTTGCCGAGTTCTGTCTCTAGTTCGTGGATCCGTTTTGGTAGTTGCTCAAGTTCGTGTTTAAGTTTGAAGGTGAGTTTTTTCTTGACTGGCGCTTCTTCATGCGCAGCCGTTTCTCTTCGGTTTGCGGTTGTGGATTGTTTTGACAATCCATTGACGTCTGTTAGGGCATTTCCTTGGCGTAGCCAGTCTCTATACCCACCAACATAGCTGCCGATCTCCCCATTGCATTCGAACACCAAGGTGCTTGTGGTTACATTATCAAGAAATTCTCTATCGTGGCTAACGACGATAAGGGTGCCACGATATTCGCACAACCTAGCTTCTAATACTTCCAGTGTCTCTATATCCAAATCGTTGGTGGGTTCGTCGAGCACCAGTAGGTTGGTGGCTTGGGTAAATAGTCGCGCAAGGATCACTCGATTACATTCGCCTCCGGAGAGCGACCGGATCGGCGTCATGGCGCGCTTCGCGCTAAAAAGGAAACCACGTAGGTACCCGATGACGTGACGTTGCTTCCCGTTAATCGAAATATAATCTCTTCCGTCACCTACAATTTCTGCGACTGATTTGTTCGGTTCCAGTTGTTCTCGAAGTTGATCGAAATAACCAATGCTAAGATTCGTGCCAAGTTTAACCGTGCCCGATAATGGCCTGAGCTGGCCGAGTAGAATTCGTAAAAGTGTACTTTTGCCGACGCCGTTATTACCGATCAAGCCGATCCGATCGCCGCGCATTATCTTGATCGATAGTTTTTCTATCAGCGGGTCGTTGTCGTAGCTATAAGAAATATTTCGGGCTTCGATAACCTTGCGTCCCGAGAGTTCCGCCTCCTCTACGTGGATCTGCGCCTTGCCGTCGGGCTTGATGCGTGCGGCATATTCCCGACGCATTCCTTCGAGTGCCCTTACTCTCCCTTCATTTCGAGTTCGTCTTGCTTTAATACCTTGTCGAATCCACGCCTCTTCTGTTTGTAATCGCTTGTCAAATAGTGCGTTGCCACGTATCTCTTCCGCCCCGGCTTTTTCTTTATCACGTAAATAGGTGCGGTAATCGCCGGGCCAACTGCGAATTTTGGCGCGATCGATCTCGACGATGCGGGTCGCCAAGCGTTGTAAGAAGGCTCGGTCGTGGGTGATAAAAAGTATACTACCGGAGAACCCAAGTATGCGATTCTCTAACCACTCGATGGTACTGAGATCCAGATGATTAGTAGGCTCATCTAACAGAAGTAGATCCGGGTTGGAAACGAGTGCTCGCGCAAGACCGACACGACGTTGCCAGCCGCCGGACAATTCACCGAGGAGCCTTTCTGCCGGTAGGCCTAGGTCGGTGAGGACGATATCGACTTGTTGGTCGATGTTCCAACCCCCGTGGGATTCGATCTGGCGCTGCAAGGATTCGAGTTCACGTAATCCACTGCTGTCGAGAGTTTCCTGTGACCGCCTCTCATACAAGGCGATCAATTCGCGTAGCTCACCCAATCCTGCGGTGACAAAATCATGTACCGTCAGGTTTAGGGCGTTAGGTAACGTCTGGTCGAGTTGGCTTATCTGGATCCCGCTCGTAAAACGGACCTCACCGTGGTCTGGTTCAATTTCACCAGTTATTAATTTTAAGAGCGTGGTCTTCCCGGCCCCATTGCGGCCAATTAAGCACACGCGTTCGCCGTGCTCGATTGCAAGTTCTGATGCTTCTAAGATGATCTGATCGCCAAAGGCGAGTGAAACTTGTTCGAAGGTAAATATAGCCATTAGCCGTCCGTATCAAAATACCGCTTGGATAAGGAGCGCTGATCTTGAGACGGTCATAGAAATATTTGCACCCTTTTTCGGAGGCCAGCTTAAAAACCTGTTCCCTGGCAATTTTAAGCAATATTGTGTTTGTTATCCTAAAAATATCTCTCAAAGTCGATTGGACCTGATCGTCAAGACGACAATCCGAAACCACGTATCCGGTTAGATCACAACGTCCGATTGATCTAGTATGTCTTGGCGACTATATGGTTAATCTGCGTCAAGGTGATATCAAAAGCGCCTACGTGTCCATGCATAGAGGGGGATATACCAATGCCGCGTAAGACTGGTGTGCAAGAAAATCGAGGTCACACCTCGACTGATGACTTCATAACCCGTACCTACATTTTGCCTATCCTCGCCGATAAAGAGCGGCGAAAATCCATCACCGATGAACATCGTGCTAACCCAATAGGGAAACCTGGTTTGGCCGGTAAGGCAGGTGTTGGTCACAGCGAAGATCTGCGCCGCGTGCTCGATAAGTTCCGACGGGCGCCACAGGCCGGAAAATACGTAATGGTTCAAGTTAAGGCGCATGCGGATTACCGGATCGGTATTGCGTCTGGGGTCCGAGGAAAACCCTTGAGAATGCTGCCGAAATCGTTTGCATCACAGGACGACTGCGAACACGGCATCTTCCTCAAGCGGGTAAAGGACATCATGACCTTGTACGGTGTACGTTAAATCGTAGTTTATCAAATAACAATTACGCCTGACCCAGTGGCCTTGACTGCGACGGGGTCGCTCGAGTTATGGGAGACGATCAATGTTGAGGATCACTGGCTATAGCGATAACTATTCGGTTCGCCCCGGAAATGCAATTCGTTTCTATGTGAATTCTGAAAAAAACGAAGAGTACGACGCTGATATTGTACGTTTGATCCACGGAGACACAAACCCGGAAGGCCCAGGTTTCAAAGAGAAGTTGGTGCGCGCGTCGTGTAACAAACGTTATAAAGGACGCAATCAAAAAATCCACGGTGGATCTTACATTGTTGTCCCGGCAGATCGTCGCATGGACAATGAAAGCTTCACGCTCCAAGCGTTCATCTTTCCGACGACGCCGGACAAAGGTTTACAAGGGATTGTAACAAAGTGGCTTGACAGTCGTGGCAGTGGTTATGGGCTATTCATTGACGCTGATGGTTGTGTCGCTTGTTGGATTGGAAATGGTGATGGTCGCATTGTTAAGGTTTCTAGCGGCAAAAAATTGCTACGCAAAGTTTGGTATTTAGTAGCAGCTAGTTACGACGCCAAGGGAGGAAGGCTGCGCCTTTATCAACAGCCCGTTGTAACCTCTGCGAACGGTGGTCTCGGCATGAGTTTACTACATCCGGCGTCTGAAACTAACGCGACGGTGTCGAGGCCATGTAAGACAAAACCGGCCAAGAATAGAGCCCCACTGCTTATAGCTGCGGCAACAAAGGTTGCGGGATCAGGGCGAACAATTTTTGGCGGACACTACAAAGAGGCGGCGGAACCTGTCGAACTGCCCGAGCAATGTGCTACCTATAACGGCAAGATAGATCGACCACGGGTGTCAAATCGCTCGCTCGGCAAAGATGAGATCGATGCACTTGCACGCGGCTTCAAAGGTTGCGAGGCGAATCTCCGTCGGTCTGTTGTCGGAGCTTGGGATTTTCATGAAAATATCACCGACAATATATCATCGACGTATATCATCGACACGTCCCCAAACGGACTAAATGGCCATGCTATCAATCTCCCGAACCGTGGTATGACTGGCTATAACTGGACCGGTGACGACATCGTTTATCACCACATCGCAACCGAATACGGCGCGATTCATTTTCACGATGATGACATCGATGACGCACGTTGGGAGGTCGATTTTAGTTATACGAT
>DPMX01000094.1:1376-5073 GCA_003540955.1 Gammaproteobacteria bacterium | reverse complement strand
CAATTGTGTAGAGGATAGTTCAGACGCGTCCGCGCTTACCACCAGCATCGTGGCAAATAAACTCCGGAAAAGCGCGGCGCGCATCAGCATGACGCTCCCCATATAAACGGGGCTCTCAAGATAGATAATAGGATCGATATTATAAGGTTCACCGTTTGTAAAAAAAACAAAGAGTGAATCTCTCACACATATCTCATAGCCCGGAGTTTAGACTACCGTCTATTCTACCTGATCAAGGTCACAGGGACTTACTTACATATCTCAGATCGCACTTAGTCACTCTATCTCATGGACAAACTAAATCGACTTCGTAACTAAGCGGGTAACGTGCAAATTACTTCTCGCATTTCTTGCAGCATCACGCTACTTTTACTCCATAATACCATCAGTTAGTTCTATGAAGGGCGTCGCGCACACGGTACGTGAGCTAATATGTTGATATTGATTCTGTAAACTAAATTAGAAAAAAAAGGTAAGGATATGATTGAAAAGTACGTTGATTATGTGCACAACGATGTGACTTTGGAAGGATATCTAGCCTTCGACGGTCAGAACATTTTGCCGCGACCCACCGTACTAATTGCTCATACATGGGAGGGGCGAGGAGAGTTCGTTTGTGATAAGGCCAGAAAGTTAGCCGGGCAAGGGTATGCTGCATTTGCGATCGATTTATACGGTAAAGGTGTTATTGGTAGCGGACCCGAAGAGAATGGGCGCCTAATGCAACCGTTCTTGGATGACCGCCCTATGCTACAAGAACGAATGCTTAAAGCGCTCGAAGCAGCATCCAGTCTTGATGTAGTGGATAACAAAAATATCGCAGCAATTGGATATTGTTTTGGCGGACTCTGCGTCTTAGATTTGGCCCGCGTAGGTGCAAATGTCCGAGGCGTAGTTAGTTTTCACGGCCTGTTGAGCCAGCCAGGAAATACTCACGGTAAGCCAATAACCGCTAAAACGTTAGTGCTCCACGGGCACGATGACCCGATGGCGCCAATTAAAGACGTCATAGCAATTGAAAAAGAATTCACCGCGGCAGGCGCAGATTGGCAAATAAATGTCTACGGAAACACAATGCATTCATTTACCAATCCACACGCAAATGATCCTGCGATGGGGACAGTTTATAACAGCCTCGCAGATCGTCGTTCATGGGATAGTTTGAAGAATTTTCTGCGCGAGCTTTTCGAAAAAATGCCGAATGAACGCTAATAGCTGTAGCGAAACGCTTTCTATCGCCTTGTTGTATGGGGTTCGGTTAATTTTTTTTAGTCGCAGACCGACGGCCGATTTTTCTTATCAAAAAACAGCCGAGGTCACCCTGCATCACAACCAAAGACGGCACGATCAGCAGCACTACAAACGTTGTAACAAATAGACCGAATACAAGAGTGATCGCCATTGGAATAAGAAACTGCGCTTGCACACTAGTTTCAAATAGTAGCGGGGTTAAACCGCCAATGGTAGTCGCTGAGGTCAAGGCGACCGCACGCAATCGGTCGCAGGCACCGTTAATTGCGGCCTCTTCAAGTGCTTCTGTCTTTTGACGTTCATCTATGGTCGTTACTAGCACAATCGAATCATTAATCACTATCCCAGCAAGACCAAGAATCGCAAACACACTCAAGATGGTAAGATCTGCACCCCAAAGAAAATGACCCAAAACTGCGCCCACAAATCCTAAAGGGATTATCGACATGACAACGAACGGCCGCACGTAGCTCGAAAACACCCAGGCTAGAATGATATAGATCAATGCCAAACCGAGAACACCTCCATAGTACATGTCCGAAGAAGTATCGGCCTGCTCCTCCGCACGTCCCGAAAACTCATAGGTCACCCCAAAGTCGTTGACTAGGTCGTCAAGACCAGCGTGACGGAGACCCCGGAGAACAGCTCTCGTGCTGGTAATTGTTGAATCTACCTCAGCCGTTACTGAAACCTCACGACGACCACCCTCCCGCCGAATACGAGCAAATCCAAGCTCTTTTTTCATCGTCACAACCGCACCCAAAGGAACTTCGGTACCGCTAGGAGACCGCAAATATAAGTTGTCTAGCATGCTCGTATCTACTACCTTGCGATCGAGCTGAACTCTAACCCACACTTCCTCATCACCACGAGGAAAACGCTTTGCGATAGCGCCATCAATTGCGTTGCGCACTTGGCGCCCAACCTCCGCGGTCGTAAATCCCAATGCCTGGCCTTCGGGGGTAACTTCCAATACCACCTCCGGTTTACCAACTGGTAGGTCATCATCAACGTCAGAGACACCTGGATATCTTGTGACGAGTTGCTTCACTACTGCGGCTGCGGATTTCAGATCGGCAATCGAACCACCACGCAATCTGATATCAATGTCGCGCCCTGGCGGACCTGTTTGCTGCGCTTTAACCGTCACAGTGTCTAAACCTGGTTGTGGTTGGATTTCACGACGCCAGGCATCCATTAAAGAATTTGCACGGATCGAACGTTTATCAGAGGTTTTTAACTCCACCACCAAGCCGCCGACCGTATCACTAGCAGAAGTCCCACCTTGCTGAGTGCCCACAGCGAGTCCAAGCTTCCCCAAACTCATCTGTATTAGATCACTTTTTTTACCATCTAATCTCTCCGTCGCGCGATATAGGGCCTGCTCAACCTCTAATAGCATTTCCCGCGTCCGTTCGCGCGACGTCCCGGATACCATTTCAACGTTGGCGTAAATTTTGTCGGCCTCAGGTGAAGGGAAAAACGTATAGCCAACGCGACCACCAAAAACACTAGAGACCGCGACCATTAGCAATGAGACCGCTATGGCAACAGTGATATATCGGAATCGCACGGCCAAACTTATTAGCCTTTTAAAGGTGCCCCGACGGAAATTTTCGAATTCCATATCAAAGCGAAGCCTAAAGCGCGCGATCACGTTTCCCTCTTCGACACCCTTGCCTAGTGCGTGAGACAGGTGGCCGGGTAAGACGTAAAAACATTCCAGCAAACTCGCCAATAGCACCGCGACAACAACAAACGGAATTGCCGAAATAATTTGTCCCATGATCCCAGAGATCAAGAACAGCGGCATAAATGCCGCAATCGTCGTCAATGTCGCACAAGTTACGGGAGCAGCCATACGGTGCGCGCCAGCGATCGCAGCATTAATTGGATCCATTCCTTGGCGAAAACGCGCTTCAGCATGCTCACCTACAACGATGGCATCATCAACAACAATTCCTATCGCCATAATCATACCGAACAAACTAATCATGTTTATGGTTTGCCCACTTATCCACATGAGACCGACAGCAGCAAGGATAGCTGCAGGGATCCCAGCGGCCACCCAAAACGCTACTCGTACGTTTAAAAACAAGAATAGTACCGCCAACACCAATAGCAACCCACCAATACCGTTGTTAACTAGTAACTTAATCCGCTGCTGAATCGATTTCGCTCGGATATCGTATTGCTCAAGTTTTAAACTTGTCGGTAACCGAGGTTTAAGGTCTTTAATATACTGTTCAACTGTCTTCGCGATATCTAAAGCATCAGTATTTATTGCACGTCGTATATGCAATTCGATCGCCGGTTCCCCATGACGAAAAGCAACTCTATCTGTCTCTTTGAACGCTTCCCGCACTATTGCGATTTCATCTAAGCGAACCTTTCTACCATCGGGTAAAGCACGCACCTCAATCTTGGCAACCTCCGATGCCGTCCG